>JAFQAM010000213.1 GCA_017416885.1 Clostridia bacterium
ACAGACAGACAGACAGACAGACAGGTAATTTCTGCCAATTTTTTCTTGCGCAAATATATACATGACGCCATTTGATATGGGGATTTATGCCCATATCAAATGGCTTTTCGCGTTTTCTTCTGACTAATGGTTTAGAAGAAGGATAATTCGGTATCAAACGCAAAGCGTTTAGATATAAATTTTTTTAAGGAGGATTCTTAAATGAAAAACAGAAGAATCACAATCGTGGCGTTCTTACTTTTAGCAGCGCTCACACTCGGTTTTGGTTATGCAGCAGTAACCAATGTACTTGACATTCAAGGTTCAACAAGCGTATCTGCAACAGAAGCAGAAAAAGAGTTTAACGAAGATATCTACTTCACAGGTGTTAAAGACGCTGAAGGTAATATCGTAGCATCTGTTTCTGATGCTTCAAACGGATACACCGCTAACATCAACACAAACAATAACGACAAGGCTCAATTTACAGTAACCGGTCTTTCAGGTAAGGGCGACAAGCAATCAATCACTTTCCAAATTAAGAATGACAGTGAATATGAAGCAACAGTTGCTATAAAGACAAGCACAAACACAAATGAAGTTGACTTTAGCTTTACAAACGATATCGGCGCAGGTAAAACAATCGCTGCCGGCGGCACAGTAGAGGTTACAGTAACTGTTGAGCTTATTAAACAGTTAACATCTGCTTCATCTGCTTCATTCGTTCTTGAGCTCAATGTTTCAGCAGGCGCATAATTTCGCGGTAAATTGAATCTTAGTAATTAATTTAAATTAAATAATTAAAATTTATAGGTAAAAGGAGGAGAAATATGCAAAGAGATAAAAAAATTTTATACGGTTTTTCTATAGTAATCATGCTTCTCCTCCTTATTACCGCTTTATTTATTCCGACAGGCAGTAGCAGATACACTGCTGCTACGCTGCTACTTGCTTCTGCCGGTATGTGCTGTGCATTTATCAAAAAAAGAAGCATATTGTCCTATAACAAAAATCAAGTTTTGGGACTTATGATTGTTATAGCATTAGTTTTTGTAATGCTGCTTTACTTAATGGGCTTGTATTTTGGCTATATGAGCTCATATTCATCCTTCGGTAAATCATTTTTTAATCTGATTTTACCAAATACAATAATAATCATTGCAATTGAAATTGTAAGAAGCATAATGTTGGCGCAAAAAAACAAAACAGTAAATGTAATTTGCTATATATCTTGTGTTTTAGCCGATATACTTATTATGTATAGCTTAGCAAATGTTGAGACATTTAATAGATTTATAGATATTATTGCTCTTGCGTTGTTACCTGCTATTACAGCTAATACCCTATATCATTATGTTTCCGAAAAATATGGCAAGCTGCCAAATATTGCATACAGATTGATAATCACTCTTTATGCATACATAATGCCGATTGTTCCCGCTATAACGGAAGCATTATCGTCACTTATAAAGGTTATTTTACCTTTGGTGGTATTTGCCTTTATTGCCGGTCTTTATGAAAAAAAGAGAAACTACGCAGTAGCGAAAAAGAAAACCTGGTTCTCTTTGATCTTATTAGTTATTACAATTATTCTTATGATTTCAATTGTAATGCTTATTTCCTGTCAGTTTAAATACGGAGCATTGGTTATTGCTACCGGAAGTATGACAGGTGAGTTAAATAAGGGTGATATTGCAATTTATGAAAGCTACGACGGACAGTTTATTGAGGTAGGTCAAGTTATCGTCTTTAAAAAAGGCGATTCAAAGGTTGTCCATCGAGTCGCAAAAATCGAAAATGTTGACGGAACATTAAGATATTACACAAAAGGTGATATTTATAAGGAGCTTGATGCCGGATATGTTTTAGAAAGCGACATTATTGGTTTAGCATATGTTAAGGTGCCGTATTTAGGCTATCCTACCATATGGTTAAGAAATGCATTTAATTAATTACAACTGAATTGTGAGGTGAAATAAATGTCGGAAGCTGAAAGAAAGAAAAGGCTATCCTATAAGGAAAAAAGAAAAAAATGGATTATCGCGCAGTCCGTTATTCTTGCTGTTCTTGCTGTTTTGCTTGTAGCCTTTACTGTTATTTACTATCAGTTGAATAAGGAATACTATATCAACTATACAGAAAGCAGCGAAATTGATTATATGGTTCAATTAAAGCCAAACGATTATTATGAGACCGAGTGGTTAGGAAAAGACCAGGCATACATAGCATCTCTTGTTGAAAGCATACTTGCGGAATTTAAATATGAAATGAATATGGAAGCCCACGATGTTGATTATAAATATTCATATTCCATAGATGCAAAATTACAAATCGTTGATAACGATACTCAAAAGTTAATTTTGGACAAGTTCTATGCTATTAAAGATAAACAAGAAGCAACAATGAGTAGTAACAGCAAGCTCGAAATCAAGGAGCTTGTGTCTATTGATTACGATATTTACAACGAACTCAACAAAAACTTCCTTGACGAAATGAAAATAAGCGATACAACAAGCACATTAGTTGTATCAATACGTGTAAATGTTAAGGGCTCAAGCGAATCCTTTGAAAACGATACTGAAAACGACTATGTTGCAACACTTAATATTCCGTTAACACAAAGAACTGTTAATATCAATATGTCATCAAGTGTGGCGGACAACGAAAGTAAGGTTTTAGCAAATGTTCAAGGCTTAAACCAAAACATATTCAAAAATTCAGCCATTATAACCGCTGTTATATTAGTAATAGCTCTTGCGTTTTTTGTTTTCTATGTTTACTCAACAAGAAATGAAGATATCAACTATTCAATCAAGGTAAACAGACTTTACAAAAGCTACCGTTCATACATTCAAAAGCTTACAAACAGCTTCGATGACAGTGGCTATCAAATATTGCAGCTTGGCGCCTTCATTGATATGCTCACAATTCGTGATACCATTATGTCACCAATTCTTATGAGCGAAAATGAAGACCAGACAATGACACGCTTCTTAATTCCTACGGATACAAAGGTGCTTTATGTTTATGAAATCAAGGTAGAAAACTATGATGAGATTTACAACAACATAAACAAGGAAGATACAAATGTTGATCCAATTCCTGTAAAGGTCAAGGAAAGAAAGAGAATAGAAGTTAAAACTGCGTTCTTACAACCAAAGAGCATTAAGCAAAAAACAATTAGAAATATAGTTGAAATGGAAAATTCCAACGATAAAAAATAAGTCGGAATTACATCAAACGATAGTTTTAATTAACCGTTGTCGGTAAACTAATAAATTAAAGGAGGAGACCAATGACAAGAATTGCTAAAATTTCGATGGCTGTGGTGCTTCTCCTTTCTTTATGCACCATGCTTATCGGATATGCGCAGGTTACTAACACTTTGAATATTTCGGGCGAAGCTGATGCAGAGCCTCAAAAAAATGTTTTTATTTCTAACGCAGTAATCACAAACAGCGCAAGTAATGATAAAATCAATAGCTATGTATCTACAATTTTAAATTCAACCGTAGATTTATCTGATGATGGAACAGCAACACTCAATATTACATTTTATAACAACTCTAAATATGTATATAAGTTTAACAGAGTAATTGAAACAAGCTTAGATAACAGCGGCATTACATACAGCTTAAATAATCTTGTTAAAGGACAGGAAATTCAACCGCAAGGCACAATACAAGCATCAATAACCTTTAAATATAAAAGCGGCGCTCCTGCAAATAAAATACTGAATTCAATTCTTAATTTTGAGTTCGTTCCAAGCGACGAATATGTTGACGAATTTATCGCAACCGGCGGCATTGACCGATTTGAGCAAATCCTTAATACAACAATTGACTTTAACAGCCTGGTTGAACAAATGGATAAATATGATGATAACGGACGACATAACTCATCATATGTAGGTAATGTTGTAGGCTCATCAAGCGCCGACTCAACTCTTCTTAACAGTCTGTTTACAGTGGACGGCGTAAACTACTTAAAGCTTAATATCGGCGGCACAGATGTTCCTGTAACCGCAATGGTTAAACGCGAAGATGTTGACGGAAACTCGCAAAACGGTACTAACGGAGCAGAAATGACTCTATATCTTACCACCGAGGATCCAAGTAAAACAAGCTGGTTTGACAGAAGCGTACAAGTATATGCAGCGGTTTATACAAAAGATACTGCAAACGGTCAATGGTACCTTGTAGGTCAAATGTATGAGGGCGAGGCAACCGCAAACAACTATTCAGGTTGGGGTTCAAGCAACTCCTTTAATACAGATACTTGGAAATCTACCGTAAGATATTATAACCAAAATACAGGCAGAACAATAGAGCAATTAATTTCAGCAGCGCCTAAGGGCGGAGTTGTAATTGCGGAAACATCATTCCCCGAAAATCAAATTGGCGGATGTATAATTCAACCGTTTGCCAACGGCAATAAGCTGCAAACAAGAATTGATTTAACATCTGATGAAAACAACACCATTACAATTAATTTGCTGTTCTACAACAGAGCCGATACAGCATATAAGTTTGACGGTGTAACTATCGATACATCAGTCGCCGGACATTATACAAACGATAATATTATATACACCTTAACCAATCTTGAAGAAGGCGATACTATTGCGTCTCACACCACAATCAGCGCAAGCATTACATTCTCTTATAAAGATAACTCATTCAAGGGAGAAAGCGAATTAAGGTCTAAATTGATATTTGAGTTTTCGGAAAATTAAACAGTAAAGACTGACACAAAATGATTTTTAATCAACTTGTGTCAGTTTTTGTAAAGATAATAAATTTCCATTGTACAAAAAATAAATATATGTTAAAATGCATATAACAAAAACAAATGGAGGATATATGAAAAAAGCAATACTTATATTTTTCGTTTTATGCTTGCTTTTTACAGCTTCTTGCCGAATTAGTATAGATAAAGGATATTCGGATACAGATAAGGGCGCGCTAACGGATCTTGGCTCAAACACAGGAAAGGATACAGGCTCCGATGATGTAATTATCGACACAGAGTCCGATACAACCACCGATACTGATAAAACAAATACCGACACAGACACCGATATTACTACCGACACAGATATAATAGCAGATGCGGAAAAAATATATGTAATTACAGTAAAAGACCAGGACGGACTTTTTGTCAGCGACGCCACAGTTTCAATATACGATAATCTTGGCGACATAATTAAAACTCTGACCACAAACAACGAGGGAAAAGCAGTTTGCTCCCTGAAAGGAAAGTTTTTTGTAGATGTTTACTCGCTTCCCGATGGGTACACTGATAGTATGCCGCATACTGAATTAATTGAAAATACGGTAATTACAGTTAATAATAACAATCCGAACGGAACCCAGAAAAGACCGTATTCATTATCTGACGGCTTAACAACAGTAGAAATCAACGCAAATGAGAAAATTTTTTATACCGTAAGCTTTGGCGACAATAAAACCTTCAGAATAAAAAATGCTACGGGAATAAAGGTCACTTACGGAAATAATTCATACACCCCAAACGGTAAGAATGAAATAAATTTCATAATGGACAAAAACGAACAAACCTCATTAATAGTTGAAAACACCTCATATGACAGAGTAAGCGTAACCGCAGAGGTTTTTTATCAAAGAACAGAAATGGAAAAAGCCGAGTCCATAAGGCTTCACACTGATGTGGAAGCGCTTGCATCAGCAGGAAAAGCTAAATACTTTAAATGGATAGCGGATAGAAGTGGTATGGTAATGGTATATTCACAAACGGAAAACAATAATATTCGTCTATATAACAAGACTCTGAATATGTGGTCTCAGGAAACAAACGGAAATATGTGTGAATATATGTATGCAAACGAAAACGATGAAATATATGTTGAAGTAAGCGCCGTTTCTTATGACGAAATAAGCATTGTTTTTGCCATTTACAGCTATAATGCCACCATAATGGATGATCCTATTCCGCTAATGAACAGTACAACGGTCGCCTTACTTGGAAATCAACGGTTTTATTTCATAATAAACAAACAAGAAAGCAATATCAGAATTGAAGGTAAAGGCAAGCTTTACTGTAACGGCGCGGAATACGATATTTCTTTACTTGACAGCTTAAAATTGGAATCTCAGCAAAGCGGTATGCCAATCTTTTTTGAAATTGAAAATACCGAGGATACAGCCGAATCATATAAAATCACATTTGAATAAAAATTCACACCTTCGGGTGTGAATTTTTTATATAATATATTGCACGCGCGAATTTATTGTGATAAAATAGAAAATGGATAAAAATTTTTATTTGCGAGGTGCAAAAATGAGCATTACAGTAAAGCAATTATCATCACTTGCAAAGGTATATAAGGACAAAATCTTTGGAAGCGTAAAAAATCAAATCAGAGTAGCTAAGGGACAATCTTTTTCATATCAGTTAGCATATAAGGGCGAGGGCGAATATTCCTATAAAATAAAGTCAGCCCTTAAAAAATATATAACCGTTTATCAATTAGGCTTCGTGCCCTGTGGCTTGCCTACATACGAAAAATGCGACGACGGCTTTTATCAAAGATTAGATAAGGGCGGTCTTTATCCCGATACCTTAACGCCAAAATCCAAGAACAAAATCAAGGCAGAAAGCACCTATAACGCAATTTGGCTGAATGTAGAATTGCCAAAGGATATTGAAGCATGCAAGTATCCTATTACCGTTATTTTCAGCGACGGACAGGAAAAAACCTTTACTGTAAAAGTAGAAAATGTTACTTTTGAAGAAAAAGAAATCGTCTTTACACAATGGTTTCATACCGACTGTATCGCCAATGTACATAAAACAGAGGTTTATTCAGAAAAGCATTGGATGCTAATTGAAAAATATATCAAAATGGCAACAACACACGGCATTAATATGCTTTTAATCCCTGTTTTAACTCCGCCTCTTGATACTGCCGAGGGCGGCGAAAGAACAACCGTTCAGCTTGTTGACATAACCTATGACGGAAAATATACATTCGATTTTGCTAAATTCCGCAGATTTATCGAAATTGCAAAAAATAACGGAGTTAAGTATTACGAAATTAACCATATGTTTACTCAATGGGGAGCAAAGCACGCGCCAAAGGTAATTGCCACGGTAAACGGCGAGGAAAAACGCATTTTCGGTTGGGAAACAGATGCTACAAGCGACGAATATAAGGAATTTTTAAAATGCCTTATCCCTGATATTATCAAGGAGCTGACCTCTATGGGCATTGATAAGGAGCATATCGTATTCCACGCATCCGATGAACCGAATATGAGCTGTATTGAAAACTACCGTAAGGCAACCGAAATTTTAAAGCCGCTTCTTGACGGATGCGTTCAGATGGACGCTATTTCCGACCTTGAATTTTACAAAAACGGAATTATAAAAAGACCTGTTTGCGGTATTGACCATATTCATAAATTTTTAGAAGCAGGCGTGCCTAATATGTGGGGCTATTACTGTTGCGCTCAGACCTGGGAGGTATCAAACCGCTTTTTTGCAATGTCCTCTGAAAGAACAAGAATTATCGGCGCGCAGATTTATAAATTTGCATTAGAGGGCTTCTTGCATTGGGGCTACAATTTCTATTATACTCAACACTCAAAAAAGAAAATCAATCCGTATAAGGTAACAGACGCAGGCGGAGCATTCCCCTCAGGCGACTCATTTTCCGTATATCCGTACAGAAACGGCGTAATTCCGTCAATTCGCTTAAAGGTATTCAAGGAAGCGCTTGATGATGTGTCACTTCTTTATATGCTTGAAAAGAAAATCGGCAGAGAAAAGACAATTAAGCTTCTTGATGAAATTGCCGAAACAGACATTACATTTAAAAATTATCCAAGAGAAGAAAAATTCTTTGATAAATTATCAAATCTTATTTTTGACAACCTTTAAAGGGGGGCGAGGAAAATGCTTTTTGGAAAGCATATAAATAAATATTACATAAAGCATTTACCTATGCTTCTTTTAGGCTTGCTTGCGCTGATTATGGTTGACTATTTTCAGCTGTTAATACCCGAACTTTACAGTATGGTAGTCAACGGCATTAATGACGGCTATGTAATTATCGACAGCGTTCAGCACGAGTTCAATATGGACCTGTTGCTTGACAAGATTTGCTTACCGCTGATTTTCGTTATCGTATTCTTGGTAATCGGCAGATTTTTATGGCGCGTTTGCTTCTTCGGTACAGCTATTAAGGTGGAAACCGATTTGAGAAGCAGAATGTTCGATAAATGCAAGGACCTGTCCCAAACCTTCTACCATAGGAACAAGGTGGGCGATTTAATGTCTCTCTTTACCAATGATTTGGAAACAATCCACGAATGCCTGAGTATGGGAATATTATCATTTCTTGACGCATCGGTGCTTGGCGTTTGGTCACTCATCAAAATGTTCCAAATGAACAGAATGCTCACGCTTCTGTCATTAATTCCAATGACACTTATGCTTATTATCGGCACAATTGTCCGTAAATATATGATGCAAAAATGGAAAAAGAGACAGGAAGCATTTTCAAAAATATCTGATTACGCGCAGGAAAGCTATTCGGGACTTGCGGTTATAAAAGCCTTCGTTAAGGAGGGCAAGGAGCTGTTAATGTTCAGATGGCTCAATAAAAATAACGAAAACGCCAATGTGGACCACACAAAAGCATCAACGCTTTTAAATGTTTTTGTAACTCTTTTTGTTGAAAGCGTAATTTGCGTAATCTTAGGCTACGGCGGATATTTAGTTCACGAGGATGTTTTCAACGCAGGACAGTTTATTGAATTTATAGGCTACTTTAACCTTATCATTTGGCCTATTACAGCCATTTCTCAGCTTATCGAAATGCAATCAAGAGGCAAGGCGTCTCTTATCAGAATAAGCAAGCTCCTTGACGGTGAAACTGAAATCAAGGACAAAGAAACAGCTTTGGATGTGTCAGAAATCAAGGGAGAAATCGAATTTAAAAATCTGAGCTTTAAATATCCCGACGCAGAATATTATGCTCTTAAAAATGTATCCTTCAAAATAAATCAAGGCGAAAATGTTGGCATTATCGGCAAAACAGGAGCAGGCAAAACCACAGTGGTTGACCTTATTTTGCGCACCTATAATGTGGATGACGGTACAATTTTCCTTGACGGTATGGACATAAATGACTTGCCGATAAAAACAGTACGCAAAAGCTGCGCGTATGTACCGCAGGATAACTTTTTATTCTGTGATACAATCAAAAATAATATTGCATTTGCCACCGACGGTGACGGCGAATTTACAGCAGAGGATGCCGCTAAAATAGCAAGCGTTCACTCAAATATCGTTGAGTTTACCAAGGGGTACGATACGGTTTTAGGCGAAAGAGGCGTTACTGTATCAGGCGGACAAAAGCAAAGAATTTCAATTGCAAGAGCAATAATGAAAAACGCGCCAATTTTGATTTTAGATGACTCTGTTTCGGCAGTTGACACAAAAACAGAAAAAAGCATTCTCAGCGAGCTTAACAGAATAAGACAAAATAAAACAACAATCCTGATTGCCCACCGCATTTCCACCGTTGAAAATATGGATAAAATTATTTTTATTGTGGACGGAGAAATTTCCGCAGTCGGCACACATATGGAGCTTTATAATTCCAATAAAGCGTATCATAATATGGTGGAGCTGCAAAGACTTGAGGATGAAAGGGAGGACAAACAATGAGAGAATACTTCCCTTTAATAGTAATAGGCGCGATAATAGGCGTTTTATCGGTAATTTTCATAGTTGCCTACGCATTAATCAAGGACAAAAAAACAGCAATCGGCTTTGACCGTAATATGAAGGACAGCGACCTTATAAAAAGGCTGCTAAAATACGCAAGACCTCATATTTCAAGCTTCCTGCTTGTGCTTTTACTGATGATATTTTCAATTTCATATGATGTAATCGCGCCCTTAATGGTTGGCTACATTGAAGGAATGATAAAGGAGGATTTTGAATTAAATAAGCTGTTTGCATTAGTTGCGGTATATGCAAGCATACTTATTGTATCCTTAATCAGCACCTACTTTCAATCAATCATTTTACAAAAGACAGGACAAAAAATAGTATCAAAAATCCGCGAGGATGTTTTCGAGCATATCGAAAAGCTATCCCACGACCAATTAAACCACATTCCCGTAGGCACTCTTGTTACAAGAACGGTTAATGATACAAACTCGCTTTCCCATATGTTTGTAAGCCTGCTTGTAAACCTGATTAAAAATGTTTTTGTTATTTTAGGCGTTTTAACCGCAATGCTGTGCCTTAACTATATGCTGACTCTTACGGTGCTTTGCTTTATACCGTTTGTAGTGCTGTTTACCTTGATTTTCAGAAAGTTTTCAAGAAAGGCATACAGAAAGGTAAGAGAAAAAATCACAGATGTAAATGTATATCTTTCCGAGAATCTTTCGGGAATGAAGATTATACAGATTTTCAACCGCGAGGAGCGCAAGAAAGCGGAATTTGACCAAAAGAATAACGATTTGGGCAATGCAAAAAGAAGCCAGATGTTCACCTTCGGTATTTTTAGACCAATGGTATATATGCTATATATTTCATCAATTTTAGCATTATTCTATTTAGGTGGCAGAGGCTATATAAATAATGTAAATTTCTTAGGACAAGCAATTGACAGCGCTACAATAGTAACCTTCTATATGTACACAAATAAATTCTTTAATCCTATCCAAAGCTTAGCGGAGCAGTTCAATCTTTTACAGCACGCGCTTGCTTCAGCGGAAAAAATCTTTACCGTATTGGATATCAAGCCCACAATAGAGGATAGCGAGGACGCAATCGAGCTTGACAAAATCGAGGGCAATATTGAATTTAAGGATGTGTGGTTCAGCTATTTACCCAACGAGTGGGTGCTTAAGAGAGTATCCTTTAAGGTTAATGCAGGCGAAACCGTAGCATTTGTAGGCTCAACAGGCTCAGGCAAAACTACAATTTTATCATTAATTTGCAGAAACTATGATATTCAAAGGGGACAGATTTTAATTGACGGCATAGATATTAAGAAAATCAAAATATCCTCACTTCGCCGTCATTTCGGTCAGATGCTTCAGGATGTATTCCTGTTTTCAGGCACAATCAAATCAAATCTTACCTTAAAGGACGATAATTTTAAGGATGATGAAATCATTAAGGCGTGCGAATATGTAAATGCCGATAGCTTTATAAATAAGCTCCATAACGGAATTTACAGCGAGGTAAGAGAAAGAGGAAACAACTTCTCACAGGGACAAAGACAGCTTCTTTCCTTCGCAAGAACAATTTTGCATAAGCCGTCTGTTATGATTTTAGATGAAGCCACCGCAAATATTGATACCGAAACAGAAGCATTAATCCAAAACTCCCTTGAAAAAATGATGAATATAGGCACAATGTTAATGGTAGCTCACAGATTATCCACCATTCAGCACGCAGATAATATTATCGTTTTATCCCACGGTGAAATCATCGAGGAGGGAAGCCATAACGAGCTGCTTAATAAAAAGGGCAAATATTATAATCTTTATACCTTACAGTACAATAAAGAATTACTGAAAAAAGGAGTGTAAAATGGAAAATTTAATAGAAAGCGCTGACATATCACTTCTCGAAGAAATAAAATCAACAAACAGCGAGCTTTTAACAATTAAGGATATAATTGAAGCAAGGTCAGAAGAAGGCAAGTATGCCTATACCGAGGTATTAGTGATACTTTATGATGTTCTTTGTGTGTATTACCTTTATATTCAAACAAGCAACGAAAAATACGGAAGCTATGCAAGAGAAAAGCTTAACGCTTTAATAAATGAGCTCAACTATGTAAGATACGAGTTTTTCATAAATCGTGATTTTGGTATTGAGCTTTTAAGTGATATTGACTTAAACGATATAACATATTTAAAGCAAAGAGCATTACTTCTTACCGCGTTAGATTTCCACAATAAAAATGTTGTTTTAGATTTACCAATAAAGCATAAGCTTTTTGAACTTGCCTCATACATAAGCGATGATGAAAAAACATTTGCAAAAAGAGAAGAAACCGCTTATAGCGACGCGTTAGTATGCCTTGTGTGGTCGCTTGATAAATTATGGTCGCAAGCATTAGAAAAGAAACAAAATAATGAAATGAAACGAATTTACGAGGAAAAGAAAAAGCATATAAATTTAGCGTATGCGTTAGGGCATCCTCTTGCCGCCCTTGAGTTATCTAAAGCACACAAGAGTTCAACAAACAACGAAAAATGCAAAAATTATATAATGGGAGCCCTTGGCACAATAGATGGCATAAGATACTTAGATAGCAATAAGCATATTATTTACGACTACTGGGCATATAAGGGACTTATGGAAATTCGCCAGGAGTTTTATGATGCATATGTAGAAAAAACCGAGGATTTCTACCTTCTTTCCAAATGTGCAAAGGTAGCGTGTACTGAAAAATATGCTGAAAAAATTTCCGCGCTCATATTAAGTAACGACCTTTCACTTATATGGAATACCGATTTAGTAGATATAAAAAAAGGACTTTATTGGCATAGAAGCAAATACGGTGAAGCATACAAAAAGGTTCGTGACTACCTTTGCGAAAAGGGACATCAAAACTCTATATACGAAAAAATCCTTGATGAAATTGATGAAGGAATAAATGTAGAGGAAAACTTTGAAAAACTTTATTCCTTTGAAACAGAGGAGGCAAGAACTCTTTACGATTATAAGAAAAACAAAAGATGGAACACCTACTACTTTGGAAGTAAATATAGCGACACCGCATTCCCAACCTGTTATAGAGAATATAAAAAGGGCAGACCCGAGGATGTTGAGAGCTTCCCTGGTAGATACCTTAGCAAATGGGACTTTGATGATATAAAAAAATAAGGAGTAAATTATGAAAAAAATTATAATCCCCATTATAATTTGCATATTACTATCATTGATATGCTTTGCATCCTGTGGCGATGAAGCAAAAAACGATACGGCTGTAACCGCCCAAGGATTTCAATGGAACAAGGATACAGCAAGCATTTCTGTATCAAGCTCCATCGAGCAGTTTTCATTTCTTGATAAAATAACCGTTGCAGAAAACGCGACATATATTCTTGCAAGTGATGAAGCTTGCCAAAATGAAATATCAAGCAAGACTGTAAGCCTAAATGTAGGCGATAATACATACTACATTCTTGTTACCAACGGCTCAGAGCAAAAGCTCTATACATTTACTATACGCAGAAAACCAACCTATACGGTTACATTTAATACCAATGGCGGTAGCTCTATTGAAGCAATAACCGTCGAGGAAGGCGCCTCTATTAATAATCAAAGCGTCGCAAAAACCGGATATATACACGGCGGCTGGACATTAAACGGAGAAGCGGTTAATTTCCCATATCAAGTAAAGAGCGACATAAAGCTTGATGCGGTATTTACGCCTGTTAAGTATGAAATTCAGTACTTTTTAAACGGCGGTACAAACAGTAGCGACAATCCTCAAAGCTATACAATTGAGGATACAGTTTTACTGCAAGCGCCCACAAGAGAAAATTACGCGTTTGTCGGCTGGTATGCAAATGTGGACCTTTCAGGTGAAACCGTAGAGGAAATATCAAAGGGCAGTACAGAAAAAATCACACTGTATGCAAAATGGAAGACCGCCTATAAAATAGAATATGAATTAAATGGCGGCATAAATAATGTAAGCAATCCTGATACATACGCCCCCGAGCAAGAGGTTGTACTCTCAGAGCCAACAAGAGAGGGATATGAATTTTTGGGCTGGTATCTTGACAGCGGCTTCAGAAACAAAGCTGACAAAATAACCTTAGGCTCAAGCGGAAGCAAAAAATTCTATGCTAAATGGGATGCTAAGGAAAATAAGCTTTCCTTTAACAGTAACGGCGGCACAGGCATAATGGCAATTTTAACGCTCTATACCGACGAAACCGCAGTATTGTCAAAGAATATATTCAAAAGACAGGGCTATACATTTATCGGTTGGTCAACTACACCAAACGGAGATGTGGAATATATAGACAGCGCAGTTTATAAAATGGGACCAAAGGATACTACGCTCTATGCCGTTTGGGATGAAAATGCGCCCACCGACAGTGATATTACGCTTTTTAATAACGGCTTTACAGAATATACAATAGTTTATCCAAAGGACAATGCAATGATTGAAAATCAGGTTAAATCCTTAGCCGAATATATTTTATCAAGCTATAATATCCGTATATCCTATAAGGCGGTAAATAAGGACGAGGATGTAGGTGACAAGGAAATTATTATCGGCAATGTAAGAAATAAGGTTAAATTTTCCACGCCTTATGTGGCAGAGGTAAATGACTTTATTTTAGAGGTAAGCGGCGATGACTATGTAATTTACGCTTCAAACGATAATCTGTATTCCTACGCATTAAGAATATTCAGAGATAGCGTGATATCTAAAACCTCAAATAAAACCTTGAAAATCACAGCCGACCACCAATATAGCTACAAAAGCAGCGAATACAAGGATATTTCATACTTGAATTATCTGAAATCTAACTCAGGCAATTATAACAAGGAGATTTTATGCGAGTTGTTTGGCGGCTTTAGCTATACTGCAAGCGACGGCACAGTATTACCGTATAGATTATATATCCCCTCAAGCTATGACGAAAGCAAGGACTATCCTGTAATCGTATTCCTTCACGGAGCAGGCGAAAGAGGCAACGATAATCAAGCGCAAATGGGTAATATGCTTCCCGCAATGTTCAACCAACAGAATACAAAATTCGGGGAAGCAATTGTAATAGCTCCTCAATGCCCGGGCTGGCCAAACCAATGGGTAGATACGCCTTGGGGAGACGGAAATTACAGTATTGACAATGTTCCCGAATCCAACGAGCTGAAGGCGGTTGTGGAGCTTCTTAATACAGTAAAGACCGGCTATTCCACAGACGAAAACAGATACTACGCAATGGGCATTTCAATGGGAGGCTTCGGCACCTGGGATTTAATTATGCGCCATCCCGAAATGTTCGCAGCAGCCGTTCCCGTATGCGGCGGAGCTGATGTTTCACAAGCGGAAAACCTGAAATATATGCCGATTTTCACAGCTCACGCAGATAATGACGGTAGCGTACCCTTCTCAGGCACAAGAGATATGGTAAAGGCTTTAAAGAGGGCAGGAAGCACATCTGTTATATTCAAGCAACGGGCTGACGGAAGCTTGTCAAGCGGCGGCCACATCATCTGGGATGAAATCGGCAGAAGCGGAGAAATGATGGATTGGCTATTTAAGCAAAAAAGAATCGAGGAACCTATTCCTGGCACTAACGAAACACCGTTTATACCGGCAAACTGATATTTTACGCTTTGATGCTAAATACATCAAAGCGTAATTTTTTTATAAAATCAATTGCTTTAATTATTAAAATATGATACAATAATAAAAAACAAAAGGAGTAAGCTATGCTAATCGGCGGATTTCAAAAAATGACAATGCTGGACTACCCGGGAAAGGTAGCCGCAACAATATTTACCTACGGCTGTAATTTCAGATGTCCCTTTTGCCATAATGCCACGCTTGTAATTGATGAAGCGCAGCTTTTTTCAGAGGATGAAATCCTTTCATATTTAAATAAAAGAAAGGGAATACTTGACGGAGTATGCATCACAGGCGGAGAGCCGCTTTTACAGCATGATATTTTCGACTTTATAGAAAAGGTAAGAGAAACAGGACTTTTAATCAAGCTTGACACCAACGGCTCATATCCCGATAAATTAAAGGAAGCAATTGACAGAGGACTTGTAGATTATGTCGCTATGGATATAAAGACCTCTGAGGAGAATTATTCCCGTATTGCCGACACCAATGTAAAAATAGAGGATATTAAAAAAAGCGTACGGATTTTGCTTGAAAATAAGGTGGATTACGAGTTTAGAACAACGGTTGTTAGAGAGCTTCACACCAAAGAGGATTTTGAGAAAATTTCTGTGTGGATCAAGGGCGCAAAAAGGTACTTTTTACAGTGCTTCAAGGACAGTGAAAACCTGATTGGAAATAACCTCTCAGCCTATACGCCACTTGAACTTGAGGGCTTTTCAGAGGTACTGAAAAACAATATTAATGAGGTTAATATTCGCGGAATATAACACAATATCTTGTGATTTTCAAAAAAAGAAAACACAAAATATTGTGTTTTTTCTCTTGACAAATACAAGTAGTTGTGATACAATTGTAAAGCAATGATAAAAAATAATATATAAGAAAGAGAGAAGAAAAATGTACGATGTAATTAAAAGAGACGGCAAAAAGGTAAGTCTTGACCTTACAAAGATTTCAAGAGCGATTATTCAAGCGTTTGAGGCTTGTGAAAAGAGCTATCATCAGGATGTAATCGACTTCTTAGTGCTTAAGGTAACAGCGGATTTTGAGCCAAAGGTAATTGACCATACAGTTACAGTAGAAAACATTCAGGACAGTGTTGAGGCAGTATTATCCCGCGCAGGCTATGAGGATGTTGCAAAGGCGTATATCCTTTACCGTAAGCAAAGAGAAAAGGTAAGAAATATCAGTGCGACAATGGTTGACTATAAGTCTATCGTTGATGACTATTTACAAATAAATGACTGGAGAGTTAAGGAAAATTCCACAGTAACATATTCTGTTGGAGGTCTTATTCTTTCTAACTCAGGCGCAATCACAGCTAACTATTGGCTTTCAGAGGTTTACGATGAGGAAATCGCCAACGCGCACAGAGGCGCAGATATCCACATTCACGACCTTTCAATGCTTACAGGCTACTGCGCAGGCTGGTCACTTAAGCAATTAATCCAGGAGGGACTTGGCGGAGTTGTAGGTAAGATTACCTCAAGCCCTGCAAGCCACTTATCCACATTATGTAACCAAATGGTTAACTTCCTTGGCATTATGCAAAATGAATGGGCAGGCGCGCAAGCATTTTCATCCTTTGACACTTATTTAGCCCCATTTGTAAAGATTGATAACCTTTCCTATAAAGAGGTTAAGCAATGCATTCAATCCTTCGTATATGGCGTTAATACACCTTCAAGATGGGGAACACAGGCTCCGTTCAGCAACATCACTCTTGACTGGGTGGTTCCTGCAGACTTAGCAGAGCTTAACTGTATCGTAGGCGGTAAAGAGGTTGACTTTAAGTATAAGGATTGCGAAAAGGAAATGGCAATGGTAAATAAAGCCTTTATCGAAATTATGATCGAAGGCGACGCAAACGGCAGAGGCTTCCAATATCCTATTCCAAC
>JAFQAM010000214.1 GCA_017416885.1 Clostridia bacterium
GTTTTCACCAAGACCCTTAGAACGCTGAATGGTGTACTTTTTGCCCTCTAATTTTTCTATAATTTCAGCCTTTTCGGTTTCGTTATATGCAAATTGGATTTCGTCCTTGCCGCTTGTGATTTCGTATAGAGGAGATTCGGCAATAAAGATTCTGCCTTCCTTAATAAGAGTTGGTAAAAGTCGGTAGAACATCGTTAAAATTAGTGTTCTTATCTGGAAGCCGTCCTCGTCGGCATCGGTACAGATAACAATTCTGCGCCATTTAAGATTTTTTAAATCGAATGGCATTTTATCCTTGGTTTTAACCTCAACACCGCAACCGATAACCTTTAACAGGTCGATGATGATATCGCTCTTGAAAATCTTTTCGTATGAGCTTTTTAAGCAGTTAAGAGTTTTACCTCTTACAGGGATGATTGCTTGGAATTCTGCGTCTCTTCCAAGCTTACAGGATGTTAAAGCAGAATCACCCTCAACTATATAAAGCTCTCTTTTGTTTTCATCCTTGCTTCTGCAGGAAACGAACTTCTCTACTCTTGCTGTAAAGTCGCTTGAGGTTGCAAGCTTTTTCTTAATATCAAGCTTTGTGGTTTCTGCCTTTTCTCTCGCTCTTTTGTTAATAAGCACTTGGTTGGCAAAAATCTCCGCATCTGCGCGATTTTCAAGGAAGTAAACCTCAAGCTTGCTCTTCATAAAGTCGCAAAGAGCATCCTCGATAAATTTATTTGTGATTGATTTTTTTGTTTGGTTTTCGTATGAGGTTTGGGTTGAAAAGCTATTGATTACGATAACTAAGCATTCCTGAATATCGCTAAAGCTGATTTTTGTTTCGCCCTTCTGGTACTTTTTATTTTCCTTAAGGTATTTATCAAGCTCGTTTACAAATGCTTTTCTAACCGCCTTATCAGGTGAGCCGCCGTGCTCCAGAAAGCTGGAGTTATGGTAGTATTCGGTCATATTTACTGTATTTGAAACGCAGAAGCAGATTTGCGCATTAAGCTCGTAATCGTCCTTGTCCTCTCTGTCTCTGCCCTCGGCTTCCATTTCCCAATATACAGGCGCGGTTTTTTCGTTGCCACCTGTGATTTCGGTAATGTAGTCGGTAATTCCGTTTTCATAATAAAATTCGGATTTTTCAAACTTGCCGTTTGGAAGCTGATAGTTAAGCACAAGCTTTAAGCCCTTATTTACTACGGCTTGCTTATGTAATACATCTAAAAAGTGCTCTCTTGGGATAGCAATATCGGTAAATACCTCAAGGTCGGGACGCCATCTTGTGAGTGTACCTGTACGCTTGTCCTTATTTTCCAATTTGCTTATTTTAAGCTCGGTAACAGGCTCGCCCTTTTCAAAATGGATTTCGTACAGGGTGTCCTTTTTATAGGAATAAACATCCATAAATTCAGATGAATACTGTGTTGCGCAAGCTCCAAGACCGTTTAAGCCAAGTGAGTATTTATATGCGCCGCCCTTGTTGTTTTCATATTTACCGCCTGCGTAAAGCTCGCAATAAACGAGCTCCCAGTTATAGCGATTTTCCTTTTTGTTAAAATCAAGCGGTACGCCTCTGCCGTGGTCGTCAACCTCGATTGTTCTGTCCTGATATACTGTTACTGTTATTTCCTTGCCGTAGCCCTCGCGCGCTTCGTCTATGGAGTTTGATAAAATTTCAAAAAATGAATGCTCGCAGCCATCGAGTCCCTCTGAGCCGAAAATTACTGCCGGCTTTTTTCTTACACGGTCTGCTCCTGTTAAGGCATATATACTTTGCTCGTTGTATTCCTTAGACATATTTCCTCCTAAAAAGCTAAAAGATAGTTATACATAATAATTGTATCATATTAAAATATATATTTCAAGTAATTTTCCAATTTTTTATATTGTCCTATTCCTAAGACATTAAAATATTGACTTTATTCGTGTTTCGGTTTATAATTGATATATACTGACTTTTTGGGGGCAAAAATGAAGGATTTTTTTATTGAGCGCGGTATAGAGTTCTTTTCTCTTATTCCGCTAAGCAGATGTAAGATTTTGAAAAAATATCTTTTAGAGAAAAACGGATTCAGCGAAAATGACAATGCAATAGTTTTTTTAATTCCGTACAGAAGCGAAAACACACCTGTAAATTTAACTGTTTATGCATCTACTCCTGACTATCACAGATATGTGGAGCTTTTAAAGAATGAGCTGAGTGAATATGTTAAGGACAAATATGAGGGTGGCAAATTCTGTATTTTTGCCGACCATTCGCCTATTGACGAGGTGCACGCGTCCTGTATTTCCGGTCTTGGATTTATTGGGGATAACGGGCTTCTTATTAACGAAAAGTATTCCTCGTTTGTTTTTTTGGCTGAATGTGTAACTGATTTGACGGATAAGGAATTGGGGCTTGAATATGCGCCTGAAATTTCCGTTAAGGAATGCTTGCACTGTGGCAGATGTAAAAATGCTTGTCCTTGCGGTTGCATTGGTGAAAACGGAAAGCCGAAAACTGAGTGTCTTTCCGCTATTACGCAAAAGAAGGGCGAGTTAAGCGATGCGGAAATTAAGCTGATGCTTGAAAACGGAAGCATCTGGGGCTGTGATGTGTGTCAGAATGTATGTCCTTATACAAAAAATGCTTCACTTACTCCTATTGTTTTTTTTAAAAATGATGTGATTACTCTTCTTGACAGAAAGACACTTAACGGTCTTAATGATAACGAGTTTTCTGTTCGTCCATTTGCTTGGA
>JAFQAM010000215.1 GCA_017416885.1 Clostridia bacterium
TAATAATATTTTGCTATATAAACTAACTGAGTTAAAATGAGTATAAGAGCAACAATACCGCTTAATATTAGACCAAGTATTTTTGATAGCCTTGATGGGTATTCGTTACTTACGACCTCATCGTCCTCGGGCGAATAATAGTCCCCATATCCGTCCTCTAAATAGCTTTCCTTATAGTCCTCTTCATTTTCCTGACTGATGTCATAATCCTCTTCCAAATCATCATAAGAATTGTAATCCTCTTTTCTATCCTCAAAATCCTCATCCCTTTTAGAGTTAGATGATATGCAAGAGTCAGTATCATAGAAAACACAGCTGTCTATATCGTCATATTCATCATATTCCTCATCCTCATAGACTTGGCTTAGCTTTCCCAAGGATAGCGATGGCTCTACATAATTATCACAGCTTGGATTTGCACAACCGCCACTTTCCTCAAAGCAATCTAAATGATATAGCTCATCACATTTATTACAAGCGACAATTTTATCGTCGTTTGTAAGCTCTTCATTGCATATTCCACAAATTTTCATAATAACCTCAAGTTGATTTTTTTAAATTGTATCATATTTATATTAAAAAATCAATAACACTTGCATTTTATTGCAAATTATAGTATATTTAAGCTATAAAATAAAAGCTTAGGAGATAATTATGAAAAAAGTAGCTTTACTTGGTGACTCAATCAGATTATGGGGATATGGCACAAGGGTGCCCGAATTACTTGGCGAGGAGTATGAGGTTAGTCAGCCCGAGGACAACTGTCGCTTTGCTAAATATACGCTTCGCGGACTTTTCGATTGGCACGATATTATTAAGGATGCCGATGTAATCCATTGGAATAACGGACTTTGGGATTGCACCGAAATATTCGACGACGGTCTTTTTACAAGCGAAGAGGAATATATCGAAAATATGACTCGCATAGCCCGCTTGCTATTAAAAATCACACCGAATGTTATTTTTGCCACCACCACACCTGTATGGGATGAGTTTGAGTGGACACATAATGATAAAATAGAACGCTTTAACGAAATTATCGTACCGCGCTTACAGGAAATGGGCGTAAAAATTAACGATTTACATTCAATCGTAGCCGAGGATATCCACGCAAATATTAAGGAATGTGACAAAATCCACTTAAGCGACAGAGGTATAGAGCTTTGCGCTGAGGCTGTTGTAAAAGCTATTAAAGAATTTGAATAAATTGTTAAATTTATTCAATGTTTGTTTACTTTTATATATGCGTGTGCTAAAATACACACATAATAGAAAAAGGAGAGTAGTATGGATAAATTTATATATATGTTAAAAACCTTTTTTACCCATAAGGATTTTACTGATGACAGTATGCTTATCGGTACGCTGTTTACTCCGATGCACTTCATTGTGGCTGCAATATGGCTTGCATTAGTTATCAGTCTTGCTATCCTGCTTAATAAAAAGGGAACAGAAAAAACAGTTAAAAAAACATTTATCATTCTTTGGGCAACTCTTGTAGTCTTAGAATTTACAAAAATTTTATGGGAAACCTATTCGGGACCGACTGTGAATTTTGAGGTTTTCGGTATGATGCCTCTTTATCCCTGCAGTATAATTATGTACGCAATGCCATTTGCAATTTGGGGCAATGAAATTATGAAGAAAATTGCCTATGGATATATCTGTACTCTTGGCTTGCTTGGAGCAACAGTAAACTTCTTTTATCCCGCAACCATTTTGCCAAACTATTCAATAATTTCCTTTTCAGGCTTCCATACAATGTTCTATCACGGCTCAATGCTTTTTATAGCGCTTGTTGTCATTCTCAGAAAATATAACACCTACAAGGCAGAAAAATGGATTGACCTTATATATCCGTCAGTTGCATCGCTTATTGTGTCAATTCCGGTGGTTATAGTTGACTACGCCTTAGGGGTTGACTATATGTGGTTCAGAGGAACATCAATGTTCTTGCCTGCGATTTTTGGCGAAACACCAAAGCCGGTAGTAACAGTAATAATCTACGCGCTATACATCATCGTGCCCGCATTATTCTATCTGCCGTCATTTATCAAAAATCAAATATCAAAAAAATCTCGCAGTTAAGCGAGATTTTTTATTGCATATAAACGGAAATAATGATATACTTTAAAAGAGGTGATAATATGAAATATTTATTTTTAGATATTGACGGTGTGTTAAACTCCTATAAATACGATAAGGAAAGAGATATAATGACCACCAATAATATTGACGGCACAAGGCTTGATTTAGTTAAGGAAATCGTTGATAAAACAGGCGCAAAAATTGTATTAACATCCACATGGCGCAAGCATTGGGAAAAAAGCGAGACCTTTTGCGACGAGGTAGGCAAGGACCTAAACGCAACCTTCAAATCTCACGGCTTAGAAATTTACGATAAAACACCGAATATTGACTTTTTAGACAGAGCCGTAGAGGTTGAAGCGTATTTGTCCGACAAAAAGGATGACCTTGAAGCATTTTGCATCGTTGACGATATGATGTATGCTTGGGATAATCTTTCACCATTCTTTGTAAAAACCAATCCAAGAATAGGCTACGGACTTATGCCGTACCATGTTGAAAAAATCATTAAGCTATTAAATCCTAAAAAAGGAATAACCTATTAATGAAATACAGTAATATAATAGAAGGAAAATTTATTTCCCGACCAAATCGCTTTATAGCATATGTTGAAATTAACGGTACAGCTGAGGTTTCCCATGTTAAAAACACGGGCAGATGCAAGGAGCTGCTTTCAAAGGATGCAAGGGTGTATTTAGAGGTGTCTGACAATCCCGAGAGAAAAACAAAATACGACCTGATCAGCGTATATAAAGGCGATACCTTAGTCAATATGGATTCCCAAGCACCAAATAAGGTAGCATTAGAATTTATAAGAGAAAAGCTGCCAAATGCTAAAATAAAGCCCGAATATACATACGGTAACTCACGCATTGATATCTATGTGGAAAACGGAGACAAAAAAGCTTTAATTGAGGTTAAGGGCGTAACGCTTGAAAATAACGGAATAGCAATGTTCCCCGACGCACCGACGGAAAGAGGAATAAAGCATATAAATGAGCTTATAAAAGCGAAGGAGGACGGCTTCGAAAGCTATATTCTCTTTGTCATTCAAATGAAAGGAGTAAGCGAATTTAAGCCTAATTACAAAACCCACAGAGAATTTGGCAAAGCGCTTCAAAAAGCGCAAAAAGCAGGCGTTAAAATTTTAGCCTATGATTGCATAGTAACAGAGAATACATTAAAAATAGACGCACCTGTGTCTGTAAATTTAGAAAACGAGGACTAAAATGGAAAAGATAAAAAATAGCAGAGTAAAAAGCTTTATAATGGTGTCACTTGTGTATTTAGTGGCAACCTGTGGCGGTATTATCATATATGATATGCTAACCTTTAATACACTAATAAACCTATTAATAGCAGATGTATTTGCAACACTAACAGTATTTTTATATAGCATAGTTTTTGGTAACACATCCGTTTACGATCCCTATTGGAGCGTTGCGCCAATTGTAATTGTATGCTATGAAGCGTTATCCTGTGGCTTTAATTTTGTAAGCGCATTAATCTTTATAGCCGTAATTTTGTGGGGACTTCGATTTACTCTTAATTGGGCATACACCTTCAAAAATCTCACGCATCAAGATTGGCGATACACAATGCTAAAGGAAAAAACAGGCGTGATGTATCCGTTAATTAACCTTTTAGGCATACATATGTTCCCGACAATCGTTGTTTATTTGTGTATTATTCCAACCGTTTATGCATTTCAAAATCAGCTTAGCTTCAATATTGGCAGCTTAATATTTTTCTTAGTGTCAATATTTGCAATAATATTGCAAGGAGTGTCCGATTTTCAAATGCATAAGTACAGAAAAAACAAAAACGGTAATTTTATAAGAACAGGACTTTGGAGACACTCTCGCCATCCAAACTACCTTGGAGAAATTTTAATGTGGTGGGGAGTTGCTCTTACAGTCGTATTTGCAATACCGTCTATGTGGTATTTAGTTGTCGGCGCGCTTGTAAATACGCTTATGTTTATATTTGTCAGCATACCGATGCAGGATAAGCGCCAAAGCAAAAAGGAAGGCTTTGATGACTACAAAAAGGAAACAAGAGCGCTATTTCCTGTAAAAAAGATACGCTAATATCGTATTTAACAAAAAAGTTAAATTTCAGCATAAAAAGTTTGTGCAATTTTTCGTGTAATTTCTTGTAAAAAAATATTGAAAAAAATGTAATATAGTGATAAAATAACATCATAAGATTTTTTGGAAAACAAAGGAGCAAATTATGGAAAAATTATACCAAGGCAAAACAAAGGATGTTTATCAGCTTGAAAACGGCAATGTTCTTTTAAAGTTTAAGGACGATTGCACAGGTAAGGACGGAGTGTTCGATCCGGGCGAAAACTCAGTGGGACTTACAATTGAGGGCATTGGTAAAGCAAACCTTGAAACATCCGTATACTACTTTGAGCTTTGCAAAAAGGCAGGCATCAAGACACACTATGTATCAGCAGACATAGACAATGCTACTATGGAAGTTCTTCCGGCAACTTGCTTCGGTA
>JAFQAM010000216.1 GCA_017416885.1 Clostridia bacterium
AAGAGGCAACACAAGCGCCCGTTATGCTTCAAATGGCCGTTACCCCTATAAAATTAAATTGGACAAAAAGGCAGACCTTTTAAAGGACCTCATTGATAGACCAACCGATAGCGCAATTTACGAGGATAAGGATTGGCTGCTTCTTAATTACGGTAACTATGGCTACCGTCCTTGCGGTGAGGCCATAGGCGATGCGGTAGGTACAGAGTGGACTCCCGAATATTCCTATGTAAGCCTATACATTAACGGCGAGTACCGCGGACTTTATGTATTGTCCGAATCAGTTGAGGAGGGCAGTGGCACAGACGAAAATAAATACCGTGTCAATGTGGATGTTGACGGCTATGTATTTGAATGCGATGCATATTGGTGGAATGAGGATTTGTCACTTTCAACACCTCTTACAGAAAACACACCAATGCACTTTACCTTCAAATATCCCGATCCCGACAGTATGACCGAGGACTCCTACCAATACAAATATTTAAAGGACTACTTAACAAGATTTGAGGAAGCATTAATGAAGGACGATGACTCATACCTTGATTATATCGATCTTGACTCCTTCGTTAAATGGCTTCTTGTGTCCGACTATCTATGCATTGAGGACGGCGGTGGATGCAACCTGTTCTTATATAAAAAGGACTCCACCGACAGCTCTAAAATCCATATGGGACCAAACTGGGATTTTGATTCATTTATGGGCAATATTTATGGACTTTCAACCATTCGCTTGAAATGGGACACCGCGCCATTTTACTATCAGCATTTAA
This sequence comes from Clostridia bacterium, assembly GCA_017416885.1. Classification (GTDB taxonomy): domain Bacteria; phylum Bacillota; class Clostridia; order Oscillospirales; family CAG-272; genus RGIG2000. The sequence goes on from JAFQAM010000216.1 coordinate 774, forward strand.
TTGAAAAGGAGTCCTTCCAAAAAAGATATTGCGAGCTTTTTGCCGAAACCTATAATAAGCTAAACACATATGTAGAAAACGAATTTGCAAAGCTTGATATAGAAAACCACTATGAGCTAATCAAATACGATAATGTACGCTTCGGCTCATCTCTTAAAACCCTGACACAAAGAAAGGACACCTTCTTAGAGTGGTTAGACGATCATATCGAATGGATGAAAACACAATTTTTATCAGAGGAAAATAATACTGATTAGTGTTGACTTTTTTTATACTTCATATTAAATATAACTAAAAATAATCCACAAGGAGAAAAATATGTATTCATTTGACAGACTTCATTACAGTATAAGAGGCTCATATCATGTATGGGATGCTAAGGACAAGAATACTCTTAAATTAGCAGTAATCCATAGCCACGGACAGGACATTTTTAACGGCACATTGTCAATAGATTTTGGCAAGGGCGCAAAAATGGGCTTCACACCTAAGGAAATTACAGTAAAATACCCCGAGGGACAGGCTAACCTGACACTTTTCGGTACAGACGGCACATTTATTAAGGGCAACGGCAAGGAAATCCTTGTTGAAATTGCAAACACCAACGCAAAATTTGACTATCAGGTAGTACAAAACGGAGTAACCGAGCTTTGCGATTTCAAGGGAAACTGCAGCCTTATGTTCGTACCGAGAAAGGGAACAGTCACCGTTGAAAAATCAAGAGGCGCAGGTAAAATTGTTTCCGATTTCGTTAATGTAAGAATAACACCTGACGCAAACGGCGAATATGAATTTGCCATTGAATCCGACTTCCTTGATAAGGGCGCAACCGCCGCCAAGGAAATGAGCTACGATTTTTATGCAGAAAAAGCAGAGGCTGACTATAAGCTTTGGGAAAAGAAGTTCAAAATCAATAACAAATACGATAGAGAATGTGCATACATACTTTGGTCAAATATTATCGCCCCACTTGGCAACTTTGTAACAGAAGCAATCGTTATGTCAAAATCGGGAATGAGCAATGTTTGGAGCTGGGATAACGCATTTAACGCGCTTGGTCTTGCTGATGTTGATTACCGTATCGCTATGGACCAATTTATGATTATGTATAAGCACATCAACCGCGTTGGCAGAGTGCCTGATGCAATATCCGAATCCTACAAGGTATGGAACTTTGTAAAGCCACCTGTACAAGGTTGGATGTATAAGCAAATGATTAAGAGAAATCCCGAATTTGCCACTCCTCACGCTCTTGAAGAGGTTTACTTTGATATGAAGCGCAACACAGATTGGTGGCTAAACCTTCGCGGAGAAACACCGTCATATTACCACGGTAACGATTCAGGACAGGACAACTCAACTTGCTTTGATAAGAGCGAGCATATAGAAACAGCCGAGCTTATCGCATTTTTAGCCGTTCAATGCAGATTTTTATCCGAGGCAGCAGAAGCACTTAACTATCCAACCGACAAAAAGGTATATGCTCAATTAGCTAAGGAGCTTGCCGAAAAAGCCGTAAAGGACTATTGGGACGGCGAAAAAATCTTTACAGTGCTTTCAGAAACAGGCGAGCATTACTATTGCGATGCTTTAATGCCACTTCGTGTAATTGTTTTAGAGGATATGCTTCCAAAGGAAATGCAAGAATATATTGTAAAGAAAATCACTGAGCACCATCTCTGCAAGGGCGGTATTGCAAGCGAGGCGGTTGATAGCCCAATGTTTATTGAAAACGGCTATTGGCGTGGAGCGGTATGGGCGCCTGATGTTGTTATGTTTGTTTACGCACTCCGTAACCTTGGCTATAACGATTTAGCTACTCAAATTGCCGAAAACTATAAGTTTTCAGTATGTAAATACGGCTTTAGCGAAAACACAAGCGCCATCACCGGCAAGCAGCTCCGTTGCAAAGCATACGCCTGGGCAGTAAACGCATACCAAATCCTATAATTACAAAAACTGACACAGCATCAATATCATTTATTAAGCCTTCCTCTTGAAGTGAAGGCGTCAACGCAGTTGACGGATGAGGCGTAGATATTCTACCTTAACCTATGGTATTGTACGCTATGTGTCAGTTTTTTGCTTTTATATCTTGTGTATTTTTTTAAAATATGATATATTAAATATACGAATAAAAATTTACGGGGTAAATTATGGATAAAAAATTACAGGATTGCCTAAGCGGTAATCACGATAGCTATATACTACCGTTCCTATGGCTTCACGGTGAAAGCAAGGAAAGAGTAAAAGAGGAAATTTTAGCCATTAAAAACAGCGGAATAAGAGAATTTTGCGCGGAAAGCCGTCCATACGAAAAATTCTGTCAGGACGAGTGGTGGGACGATTTCGGCTTTATTCTTAAAACTGCCAAGGAGCTTGATATGAATGTGTGGCTTCTTGACGATAAGGCCTTTCCCACAGGCTATGCCAACGGCTACCTTGAAAAAGAGGAAAACGCACACCTTAGAAAGCGCCTTATAAGAGAATTTCAAATTGAATCTTTAGGCCCTATGAAAAACGCAAAGCTCTATGTAGGCGGACGAGTATATGAGGGCGAAAAAATCATAAGCATAGTAGCCTATAAGCATAGAGAAAATGACAGAGGCGAGGGACTTGACTATAAAACCGCCACCGATTTAACCGACACATTGAAGGACGGAACGGTATATTGGAGCATACCAAACGGTATTTGGCGCGTTTGCATTACAGTAGAAACAAAAATATTCGACCACAAGGACGATAGATTTTTCTATTACATTGATATGCTAAGCAAGGATTCCTGTCACGCAATGATAGATGCAATCTATGAGCCGCACTATAACCGCTTTAAGGAGTATTTTGGTAATACCTTCAAGGGCTTTTTCTCTGACGAGCCTGGCTTTTTAAATGTACTTTTTACATATTACAACACCTTAGGTAAAATGGAATCCCCGTATCCATATAGAGATGACTTGATTTCCTTAATTGCTCAAAGCGCAGGAATTGACGAAAAAACAGTAAAGCTCTGTATGAGCGCATTATGGGAGGACCTTGGCGAAATCACCTCGCTTATCCGTAT
>JAFQAM010000217.1 GCA_017416885.1 Clostridia bacterium
ACCCCACAGGGAGATATGTATGTAGCATACCTCTGCGGCAGACCAATCACTCAAAGAAGCAGATGCATCTTAGGCAGAGAAACCTGTATTGCCGAGGTTGTATGGAGCGAGGACGGATGGCTTCGCCTTAAAAACGGCGGAGTAGTGCCACCAAAGGAATACTCCGTAAATCTCCCCGAGCATAAATTCGAGCCGCTTCCACCCAAAGACACATTCAATATCAAGGAGCTTCCGCCACACCTTAATACACTAAGAATTCCATTAAACGAAATCGGCTCATTAACCGATAGAGAAGGCTTCCTTCGTCTGTACGGCAACGAGTCCATCACATCTTGGAATAAGCAATCAATGGTGGCAAGAAGACTCCAGCATCATAACGCCGAAGCCACCGTAAAAATGGAATTTCACCCCGAAACACTCCAACAAATGGCAGGACTTACAGTATTTTATGATACATACAACTTTTTCTATCTCTATATGTCAAGCGATGAAATGGGACATAATGTATTAAGAATATGCGTAAGAGACGGACTTAAATTCTATAATCCGTTAAATGGCGCAATCTCAATCGGCGAGCATAGCACGGTTTACCTTCGCGCCAAAATAGAAAGCCTGAGGCTCAACTTCTATTACTCATTTGATAACATAAGCTATAGCTCCATAGGCGGCGACCTTGATATCGCTTGCTTATCCGACGAAGCCTACGGCGAAATCGGCCACGAGGGACACACAGGCACATTTATCGGTATGGCTTGCCAGGACCTTACAGGTAACCGCAAGCACGCCGACTTTGAATATCTTGAATACAAATTCAAATAAACAAAAATGCTATTGCGAAATCGCAATAGCATTTTGTTATTTATTCAATCCCCTTAACATTTTTGTAGATTGCAAAAGGATATACAAAAACAGAAACCACAAGTCCCAAAGCAATGGCTAAAATGCCACAAATTATTGCAAGAATAAAGCCTAAAATCCAGAATAAAAGCTTTACTGTCAATAGCCAGATAATTCCGTCAAGGTCAAGAGTGAAAATTAATCCGGGCATTTTAACAAAGCCCCAACTAAAAATTTCAAGAACCATATCGCCAACAAAATTATTGTCTAAAATCAAGCAGGAAATTAGAGTAAATGCTAAAATACCAACAACACCCCAAAAAGCTAAGTTAATGTAGTCGTTTGTGTTTACTGATGTTACAATTCCTATTATTATAAGAATCAATGCAGCTAAACCACCCCATACAAATGAATGAATTCGTCTTTTCATATCAATTATCTCCTAAAATGTTATTTTATCACCAATATATGCAATGATTATGTCAACTGTAACCTTGTCCTTGTTTTCAACAAAAATAGGAATTAATGTATCATAATCCTCAAGAATTTTTTCTAAATCTTCGTTGGAAACCTCAACACTGACAGTAACATCGTTAGTCGCTTCCACATCATCAATGAATGTATCGTAATACTTTTCTTGAACAAAAATCATAGGCACTTCTATTTTATGCTCAACATATTTTTGCTCTGTCGCATCATAAGAATAAACATACTGCGTTCTTAATTCAATATCAAATCGTCTTGAAAGAAGAGCCTTTTTAGCTTGCCATTGTGTTGAAGAGCCGTTAATGAATACCTTAGCAGCTTCCTTGCCCTCTGCAGGCTGATATTTAATAGAGCTTATACCGCCAATATCATTTAAGTTAAACCAAAGAGTGTCATATTTAACAGCAGAAAGTGTCTCTTGTACCTCATAGCCTAAAAGCTTTCCCGTATTTACATCGTAAAGCTCGTTTATATATCCTGTAAAGCCAATTAAACCGCTTGCCTTATTACCTACAACCGAAACATAATCCTCTGTAATATAGAATTCAGCGCAGCTTGCAATCTCAGCAGATGAAACTGTTAAATATTCGTAAATACTACCGTAGATATCACCGTTATCATCTCTTTCGATAGTAAACATAGCGCGTCTTACGCCTAAATATTTAATAGCAAACTCATATGAATTTTCAGTGATTGTATATGCAAGAGCGTTAGCATCGCCTAATTGAATTCTGACAACTCTTTCACTTGTCTCAATGTCCATAGTCAATGCAATTTGAACAGTCTGCTCACCAACTAAAGGTAGCTCTGCTGTGTAATCAAGAATATATGAAATTGTCTTTCCGTCAAAATCAATGGTTATATTATAAATACCGTTTTCAAAAGAATGATGCGCGGTATCCGCAGGATTCTTATCGAAATAGTTATTGAAGGCAGAAATCGAAGTGGCGGAAAGTCCTTCAACAACAGTTAAAACATTGTAGAATAAATTAGTTTGCTCTAAATTATCAAGCACTAAATGATATTGCTCGCCAAATCCGTAGCTGATATCAGAAATATTAGTAAAGCCGTTTGAATAGTCGGTAATAATATCGTCCTTTTTAACTAAATTTGCGCTGAAATCAGGTTTCATGCTTTCAGGAATATAGTTGTATGGGCTTAAATTATAACCGCTAAGCAAAGAATTAAGTAAAGCCTTAACATCAACAACATCATTCCAAATAGCATAGTACTCTGTGTCGCCTGTAATAGCCTGACTGAAATCAACAGGATTTTCACCGCCCTCATCAGTACACCAGCCCATAAATTTGTGACCTTCAAATGTAGGCTCGTCAGGTAAAACAGCTAAGGAGCCGTATTCAACTACTTGACTATCCACATTGCTTCCACCGTTTGAATTGAAGATAACGGTGTACTTTTGCTTCACCTTGGAAACAATAGCGTAATATGTAGCGTTTTCCTTAGCAGCAGGTATGCTTGATAATACCTCACCGTCTTGTGATAAGCTCCAGCCCTCAACCGTATAATCCCATTCAGCTGTGTCGCTCTTTTCATAATTGTAGTTAGGAACCTCACCCTCAACCACCTCATTTGATGAAAGAGTGCTTCCGTTTTCATCAATCCAAGTGATAACATACTTAACAGGCTTTGATTCTGTGTCTGTGTCTGTGTCCGTTTCTGTGCTTGTATCAGTATTTGTATTTGCATTTGTATCTGTATCTGTGCTTGTATCGTTGGAATTACCACCGCATGCGACACAAAATACAATAAATAAAAGTACAAGCGAAATCAAGAAAAATTATATCATTTTTATTCCCCCTTAATATATTGATAACTATATTATAGTAAAGATTTTTACTAAAGTCAATAGTAAATTTGTTTACTTGATATAATAATTGTAATAAGTTAAGGAGGTCTGAAATGAAATATATTAAGCGCATTAGAGATCTTCGGGAGGATAGCGATAAAACACAACAGGAAATAGCAGATATATTAGGCACCTCACAAACAATGTACGCGCGATACGAAAGAGGAGCAAACGAGCTACCCATTCACCATTTAATCAAGCTGTGTGAGATTTATAATGTAAGTGCTGACTACATTTTGGGACTATCAGATTCCTCGAAAAAATAACAAAAAATCCTTAATTTG
>JAFQAM010000218.1 GCA_017416885.1 Clostridia bacterium
CCTATTTTAATAGGCTTATAGATTCCTTGTTCTGTCATTTCAATTCGCTCCTTTAGTGTTTTCTTGCTTTCTCCTAAATACCATCGTACGCTGGAATCTGGAATGTTCAAAAGGTCGGATATTTCTTTACTTGTTTTATTTTCATAATAGAACATTATTGTTACCTCTCGCTTCATTTTGGAGAGATACATTATTTCTTGTCTGAGCTTATCGTGTAGCTCCTTTTTGATATATTCTTCCTCTATATCTGTTTCGTCTGCTACAAATTCAAGCACAGATGCATTTTCAAGATTTTTTCTTTTTTGAATGTCCTTTCTGTAAAAGTTCATCCAAGTATAAGAGCAAATTCTATATATGTAAGCATCCATATTATCTATTTGAGAGAGCTTTGTGCCTTTGTCAAACAATACTATAAGAATTTCCTGCGATAAATCCTGAGCATCGTTATAATCTCTCGTTTTAGAAAATGCAAAGCCATATATTTTCTTTGCGTACTTTTCTATAATGTCCTTTGAAATATCCATTTTATCCGCCTTTTAAGAGTTTTTTCGGGTTGGTTCCTTGCCCGTCACCATAATAGTGTCGAAAAAAACACAAATGTTGGAACAATTTTGCAATTTTCTAAATTTATTTTACTACATAATAAAATTCAATGCAACTGTTATTTCAGTATTAGCTTTGATATAAAAGAGTTTTTATTGAAATGTTTTCCTTGCTATGCTATAATAATTCTATAAACTAATTAAGGCGGATTTGAATTTGTGAGAAAATTATCAAAAGAACAGCTGCAAAAAATGGATGCTTGGATGCAAAAGCATGCACGCCCATTTGACAGAGCAAAATGGAATTATGTATTCAACGGTGGTTCAAAAGAAGATATTGTTGACGAAATGTTGAAATATCAAAATAAAGACGGCGGAATGGGAAACGGATTTGAGGCAGATTTGCTATGTCCCTGTTCTGCTGCAATACCAACTGCTGAGGCAATTTTTCAAGCTTATGAATATAATTTAGACTGCACTGCTCCTTGGTTTAAAAGAATACTTGACTACTTTGAAAAATCTGTTCAAGAGACTCCAAAATATTGGGAAGATATACCTGTGGAGGCTTTGAGCTATCCTCATGCGCCCTGGTGGAGATATGAAGCAAGTAGTGTATTTAATCCCAATCCTTGCGCTGTTGTTGCTTCTGCATTCATTCTCTATGGAACAGAAACGCAAAAGCAGTTGGGCTATAAAATTGCTACGGACTGCTTAGATTTACTACTTAGCAATAATTTTTGCGGAGATCACGATACATTGAACATTAAAGTATTGGTTGAGAAATTATACAGTATAAAATCTCCTATGGTTACAGATGAAGTTGTTACTTCCTTAAGAAAAAGAATTTTAGAAAATACTTGCTTTGATAAAAACAAATGGAATGAATATTATTTTAATCCCTTTGATTATGTTTCTCATCCTGGGTCATTATGGTATAGTGATGTAGAGAAAGGAATTGAGGATATAATTGATTTTCTTCTTGACAATATAAACACAGAGGGTGTTTGGAATCCTAATTTTTCTTGGGGCGTTGATAACGACATTTCAAAACAAGTAATGGAAAACTGGAAGGGATATTTGACTGTTAAAAGAGCTAAAATTCTTTCAAATTTTGGAATGATTGAATTATAAACAAATAACTGCCGTTTTTCGGCAGTTATTTGTTTTAATTATCGTATTTTTTAATAATTTCTTGAATTTTTTTGTTTTGGCGCAGGCTTGCTATTGACCAATGGTCAGAGGTTTTCCAATGGTTTATATAGTAAGCTAAAATGTTATCGGTTTTATAGGGGACTAAAACTCCGTTTTTTAATACTGTGTCTGTTTTTACAATTTCTGTTTCTGCTTTAGCGGACAATAATAGCTTATCTAAAAATCTTGCTATATCGTCTATTTCTCCGTTGTGAGCTGCCATAAGTATTAAAAACTGCTCTATTAATGATTTTTCAAATACTAACAAAAAGCTTTCGTTTGTTTCCTTGCGCGCGTTAGTAAATAAATCTATTATTTTTTCACATTTTGATATTATTTCCTGTTTAGTTAATGAATCATCATACCAAAACATTCTTGCGCATTTCATCGCTGAAAATTCCATATAGCGATATATATTCATTTTATTCCAATAGCGGTATTCAGCGGTATCCTTTGAGAATAGCTGTTCTATTTTTTGGTATGCATCCTGCGTTAAATCGGGAAATTCTTCTCGATATAATGCGATTGCTTCATCTATCTTGCCCTGAGCCTTTAAAAGCTTTGCTCGCATATTTTTGGCATCCAAAACGATTTTTGCATCATTACAGCCTTCTAATATTCTGTTGCAAATGCTTGTAAACTCGTCAAGATGCTCTAAATATGCTTCGTCCTTTACATCGGCGCAGTCAACTGTATCCCACATATAGATATTCATAATTCTATAATCGTTAGGATATTTTTTATACGCTTCGGTTATAAATTCTCTTGTGCTTTGATAGCTTCTTGACAAGCGGTGATATTCCTTTATTGTATCTAAAATATCTTGTTCGATTTTTTCTTTGTTATATCCCATTAATTCATCCACAGATACATTAAAAAAGTGTGCGATAGGAAAAATCAAGGTTATATCGGGATATGTTTCTTCCCGTTCCCATTTACTAACCGCTGTGACCGATATATTTAATGCTTCTGCAAGCTTTTCCTGGGTAATATCCTTCTTTTTTCTTAACTTTTTAATATTTTCTCCAATTAATATTTTCATAGCTTTATGCTCCTTTAAGTTTTGAACAGCGCTTGTTCTATGTTTATGGTATCACACAGAAGCTTATTTGTACAGATAATATTAAGAAAATTAAACTTAACCGTGGGTTAAATTCTTGATAATGAAAAGCAAGTGCCAAAAAGGGCACTTGCTGATTTTATTGCGGAAGCTTATCGCAAAACATTAGGAGGTTAGATGTAACCTTTTCCTGTTCGGTTAAAGGCTTAAAGGTTCCGTTTGCGTATAGCTTCTCCATTACCATTAAGGCAATTTCGCATCCGATAAAGCCTGAGACTGTCCAAGTAACTATCAAGTCGTGCATTTGCGGCGGGTAATACTTTGTTTTCATCATAGCAAGCTCTAATATTTTTGATGCAAATTTCTCTTTTATTTCATTGCTTATCGCAGGAATTTTATCAAAAAATGCTTGGCTTGTGCCTTTGACAATCATTATATTTGCTTTATTATCCAAGGTGATAAATTCGCGTTCTCTCAGGCGTTTGAATTTTTCAGAATTTGCGTTATTATCACTTATTGCGCCTGTTATCAGCTCATATACATATTCGTAATCCTTATAGTCATTATTTCTCCAAGCGCCCTTGCGTGAGGACAGCTCTGAATCAATAGACCAGGAATAAACTGACGGATATTTATTAGAGTCGCGCGTCATACTTCCGCATGACCAATAGTTTTTCATTTTGACGGTCGGAATATAGTCCTTGTCATCTTGCTCCGCGTGTAAAAATACGCTTGCTACAAAATCACCGCCCGATGTAGTTTTTATATCATATTTTGACATATCCTTTGACATTGGGATTACACATTTATTTGTAATGGCATAAAATATTGCTGCTGCCTCTAAAAGCTCAAAATTTCCGCTTGGTATATATACATTTTCTGTATTTGCAACAGCTTGACGCACAAGAGGTACATATTCCTTTATGATTATGTCTGCAATTTCAAGAGAGATTTTATAGCTTTCTTCTCTTAATGCAAGTGAATATTTTTGCGGTTCAAAATTAACATATGTAGTATATTTATTGCCTTTTGTTTTAACAAGAAAGCCATTATCCTCTAAAAGCTTTACCTTGTCCTCAATGAACACAGGCGTAAGTCCTAATTCCTCGGCAATTTCCTCGAGAGTTCTTGGTTCAAAGTAAACGCTATAAACAATATTCAGGTTTAATTTATCACCGATATAAGACTCGGGACCGTTGTTGCTTCCTGGATTTCCGCTGTGTCCGTAACCACGGGCTTCAATAGGATTTAAGCCCAAATTTCCTATTTTTCTTTCCATATAAATACCTTCCTTTAATTCGCTTCGCGCCTGATTCAAGTGATATTTTACAGTGCCCTCGGGAATATCTAAAGCGCGTGCAATTTCATTTATTTTTTTATTTTCGTAGTAATACTTATAAACAATTTGTCTGCGCTGCTTTGATAGATATGCCACCTCTCTACTCAAGCGCTTCTTTTCCTCATTATCATTTTCAAAGGAATAGCTATCGTAGTATGGCAAAATCAATCCGTCTATCGAAATTCCCTCGTGTCGCTTCTTGGTCGAAACATATTTTGCGTATGTATGCTCGCTAATTCTCCAAATATAGCCGTCTATATTGTATATTTCATCCGATTTTAAAAGCGATGTATAGACAGCGAAAATTATTTCCGAGCATAAATCCTCTGCTTCATCAAATGAAAAGGACTTATTTATTGCAAAGCCATAAATTTTATTCAGATACTGTGTAATTACTTGATCAGCCTTTTGTTTTTCCATATTTTTCTCCGGTACCGTTTGACTATATAGTGTAAAAAAATTTAAAAAGGTTGGCGTTTTTTGAAAAAATTCTAAATTTATTTTACTATAAATTTGAAATTAATGCAATATCAATAAAATCAGCCGATGAAAATACATCGGCTGATTTGTTATTAAGCTTTTGTTTTTAAGCGTTCGATAATTTTTGTAAATCTTGAATTGCTGCTAAGATGAATATATCGCTCCTGTGTTGTTAGCCTTTTAAGCATATCCTTGCAGGGCGTGATGCTCCAAACACGCTTATCGCAGCTTTCAATCTCATTCATTATGGGTGATGAATACATATCGCCATTATTGAAGCTTTCATCAAAATTCAATGCGTATTGACACGCGATTTCAAGATTATCTATTGCTTTTTCATCATCTTCTTTATATAAGTACAATGCTCCTATAATTCTGTAATAATTATACAGGTCAAAATTTTTATCACAGGGGTTTTCTCCGTAAATTGATTTGCATATAGATATGAGGTTTTTTATAATCTCTATTCTTTTTTCAAAGCTTGCTTTTTGATAAGGATTTTTGTAATCGGCATCTGCTATATTCAATATATATTCTGACATCAAGGAATAAAGTGAGTCGATTTGATATCGGTACGCTTCTAAAAGCTCGTTTTGAGGAATTAAATCTAAATGCATTTTCATTCTTATTTGATTAAATTGCATAGCGTGTGGCAGTTGCTCGGTATAGTATAATGCTTTTTGTTTGTTTCCTTTTGCACTATACGCATAACAAAGCATATTTGTTGCTCTTAATCTCATTTTGGTATCAGCGCATTTATTGAAAATTGATTCTAACAGCTCGATTTTTTCATCAAGAATACTTGGTGTATTTTCAATACAATCCAAGGAAAACGCCAATAGATACATAACATCATAATTATTCGGTAGCTCCTGCATTGCTTTTCTTGCAAGAGTTACCATTTCATCATATTTGCGTTCTACATAAAGAGAGTCAATTTTCTCCTTAAAATAATTGAAATATTCGTTATTTTGTTCCACAGAAAAGCCTAAGAGCTCATCCGTTGATACTCCAAATATAATAGCTAATTTTGGCAGCAATGTTATATCGGGCATTGTCTTGCTTGATTCCCATTGAGATATTGCAGACACAGTCACATTTAAAAGCTCTGCAAGCTCTTCCTGCGTCATATCCTTACCTCTGCGAAAATTTCTTATATTGTTTCCTATATTCATAAATGTTTCCTTTCATAATTATTATCAAAAGCGCTTTTGTAGCTTTATTATATCAATGATATATGATGTTTTCAAGATAGCATTTCTTTACAGTATTTAAGTATTTCTTAATTTTTGTAAAAGCTACTAAAAAACGAGTGCCGAAGCACTCGCTTTTATTATTTGCTATATCTGCGAACCTCTGCGACCTTTGTTAGTCCCATTTTTTCGCTTTGAGCAACGCTGACATAGGAGGTGTCTTCTTTCGCATTTGCGTTGCCTAATATAGCTCCGTTTTTGATACATTCCTTAATTGTGTATTTCCATATAGCTTCAATGGCTTTTTCGTCATTTGTTATAGAGAAAATTGCGCCAATATCGTACTTGTTTAATTCTCTAACTTTGTCAAGCACAGGCGTTGCAAGACATACAAGCTCATTATTTACAAATGCGCCGTATGCTTTTTCGCCAACATTGCCCTTGCCTTCAAATGCAATTTGTAAGCCTCTTAAATGGTTTTCGCCACATCCGCCTTTTGATTTAAAGCTTTGAATATATGGCATATCTTCTTTAGCTAATTCTCTTACAGTTATACCGTTATAGCTTGGAGCGGTAATTTGCTCGTCTGTATAAACCATATCATAGCCATATCTGCAAACAAGGCCGAGCTTTGCAACCTCTATGTTAAAGTTATCCCATTCCTCATAGGTATTTTTACGCATTGTAAAATTGTAGCTTTCGGTTTTTGCAAGAAGCTTAAGATATGCAATAGCATCACTTTCGTTTATGCAGATTAAGTCAATAACTATTCTTTCACTGTTATAATCTGACACGCACATAAAATGCTCTAATGTGTCGCTTTCGCCAAGTGTAAAGATTTCGCAGTCGCCTACCGTTATATTTACTGCATCCTCGGCAAATAACACGGGATTATTAGTAAATATAAAGTCAAGCGCGATTTCTTTATCTACTCTTTTAAGGGTTGGATTTGCATTAGCAAAGCGATTAATTGCTACTCTTGACGATAAGTCCTTCCAAGTAATAGCATCATTTGAATACTTTTCACGATATTCGCTTGGGCTAAGGCTATAAAACTTTTTGAAGGCTCGTGCATAAGCCTCCGGGCTTTCATAGCCGAAATCCAAAGCTATATCAATGATTTTCTTGTCTGTTCTTCTAAGCTCTAAAGCGCTTCGCGTTAGCTTATACACACGGGAATACTCCACAGGGCTATATCCTGTATGCTTTTTGAACAGCGCATCAAAATAAGTTAATGAGAAGCCTGCTTTGTCTGCTATTTCCTGTAATGACAGATTTTCCTTTGAGCCATTTTGAATAAATTTTATGGCTTTTTCGATTAATGTTTTTTCCATATAAACATCTCCTTTCTGTGATTACAGTTTAGCACAGGTTTCCACGCTTTGTCCTTGCAGATATTATTGATTTTAAAATTCAATCAGTCTTGTGTATTTTACAATTTCATATCCAATATCTATTGCTGTGAAATTGCCGCTGTTTTTCGCTTGCTCGTCGAATTGCATATCCTCATAAGGAATACAGCCTTGCTTTATCATTTCGTTAAGTGAGAATTTATAAAGTAATTCGTGTAATTTGTCTGTTTTATATTCAGGTAATATTGCAGTAACAATACAATTGTTAATCTTAAATCCGTGGGCTTCCATCAGTGATACTCTTGATACGCCTATCAGCTTGTTATTATAAAACATACCTATTGGTTGATCATCCGGGTGGCTTTCACGGGGCAAATTTAATATATGGTTAAGTCCCCAAGTCCAGCCTCTCTCGACATTCATTTCATCTGCCCAAGCAAGAGCCTTACTCATATCCTTTTCGTCAAGGAAACGCATTGTATATTCTGACTCTGAAATTTCAAACGGTTCACCAAAATACATCGTCTGTGGCAAAGAGTTAAGCTTGTTGTATTTTATGTTGCTTAAACAGTCTTTTATTTCTTGCTCACTTATTTCTTGCTCACTTATTTCTTCCTCAACTGATAGCTGTATAACGCTTGGATTTAGCTTTGCAAGTATTTTTACATATCTTGCAATATCTTCCTTGTGTCTTACATGCAAGTATAAATAAGGCTTTTCTTCAAAAAACATATCCGCACCGATAAAGCAACCGTTTTCTTCAAAATCGCTATCAGTTAAAATAGATGTGCCATTCCATTTAATAGACAAGGCATCATAGCCGAATTTTTTAGCATCGAGCTTCAACAAATAATCAATTACAATATCAGACGGGATTTGCTTGAACTCACTTAGCGCGTGAGTGACTCTGTTTCCCGATGTTACATTCATATTATAGTCTGCAAATGTAACAGGAATGCTTTTCATTTCCTCTCTGTATTCGCTTGGTGTCTTTCCATATTGCTTTTTAAAAGCGCGAGTAAATCCATCGTGTGAGTCATAGCCATATTTCAAGCCTATATCAAGTATAGATTTATCTGTGCGTCTTAATTCTGTCGCAGCATAGCTAAGCCTTGTGAAGCGAACATATTCCATTACATTGAAGCCCGTGTGATTTAAAAATATACGATTAAAATAGTCAGTGCAGAAGCCTGCGTTTACGGCGATATCCTCAATGGTAAGCTCACTGTTTTTACATTCGCCATTGATATAACGCAAAGCATTGGTTATAAGTTCATTATTTTCCATAATAAGCTCCTTTCATTTTTGTAAAATTTCGTGCACTCCGTTTTACTGACTTAATTCTATCATTAAATTTCGCATATTTCTCGACTAAAAACGATTTATTTCAGTTTTGCTGAATTTATTTTAAAAACGGTGTTTTTCTCCAATGTGATTGGATTGAGTATGCGCCTTTATAATAAAATTCGTGCGCCATTAAGAATAATGATATTACCTTATGTGACGGATTTGTTGTATAGAGAATGCATTCTTCGTTATCAATGCTTGTTTTGATTTCTGACACAAGCTTTAGATATTTTAAGT
Source organism: Clostridia bacterium (assembly GCA_017416885.1). Taxonomy (GTDB): domain Bacteria; phylum Bacillota; class Clostridia; order Oscillospirales; family CAG-272; genus RGIG2000. The sequence goes on from JAFQAM010000218.1 coordinate 8,742, forward strand.
TATTCATTGTTTTTTCTGCGTTGGTTAGTTCTATTTCACATTTTTGACAAAGATGCTCTATATCAAAAATATATTCATAGCCTGATTTTTGAATAAACAATACCGCTTTCATTGTGTCGATATCTGCAAAGCATTCAAATATTTTTCGTACACTTTCGCCATCCTCTATTGTTTGCGACCAACCGTCCTTTGGTTCGGGAAATACTGCAAAGTAAGGTGAGCGACCGTTTGATATTTGAGTAAATCCGTTTTCTCTTAAAATATAAGAGCTATTATTTGTTCCTACTCCAATTTTATAAATTGTGTCGCTGTCATCCTCTTCTGCTTCAAATACGGATTTTTCAATTGCTCCAAACAGTGCTTCCTGCATATGCCAACAAATGCTTCTTACAAGCTCAAATTCATTTTCGCTTTTATTGTTATGGATTAAATCAGACACGCTTCTTACTGCATCATTAAAGCAAATGTTTTTATTATCAAATAAGATATCAAGGGATACACCTAATGCATTTGCAAGAGGAACAAGCAATGAGCCGTCAGGAAAATTCTCATTACATTCCCATTTTGAGACTGCCTGTGATGAAACGAAAAGAATATTTGCAAGCTGCTCCTGTGTTAGCTTCTTTATTAATCTGTATTTTTTGATATTTTCACCTAAGCTCATTTTTACCTCCGTCAATTAATTTACAGTTTTGTGTACAAAGCGCGTAATCGTTTAATGATCCGCCGCGCATATATGAATATGCTATGGAAAGAAGGGACAGAATTTTGCCTGAGCCTGTTGCTACATAAACAGTCACATCTTTGTTTTTTAGGTGCGCAACATTTTTCGCACAAAGTCCTATGTTGCACGCTTCATCTAAAATTTCAACAGCTTTTTGCTCTGATATGCCTGTATTTTCAGATACAAATGAGGCTGAAATATTTGCGGATGTTGTTTTGGTATGAATTAGCTTGATAATCTTAAAAGCGTCTGCTTTTGAAAAGAATTTAAACAGATGTGAAAGATTTTCTTGAACATCATCTTTACCAAGCCAAGCAAAATTGCTTCTGTTACCAAGCAATTGAACATACATTGATAAATCATCTGTGTTCAGGTGCATTTCAAATTCTTCGTTTGTTTCGATGATTGAACGGCAAAAAGGACTGTTGTCTAATTCGTTTACCTTTGGAATTACTGTTTTCTTGTCAGCGGGTGATTTTAAAGGCTGTTGAATTTTTGTTCTTAACAATTCAAAATTAGTTCGATAGGTTTTCAAAATTGTGCCTTCAAAATCAAGCTCTGAAAGCTCTTGCTTTAATAAATCAATGGATTTAATGTCCTTGGTTTTATTGATTCCTAAAATATAATCGGTGCTTACTCCGTAATATTCAGCTATTTTTATAAGCATTGTCAGGCTTGGCTCGCTTATACCGTTTTCGTATTTCGAAAGTGTTTTGTTTGAAATTCCAAGCGCGGTAGCTACTTCGCCTTGTGTTAAGGACAGGCTATTTCTTAATTCAGCTAATTTGCTTCCAATATTGATGTTTTCCATATGTGTACCTCGAAAAATTATTCAAGCTCCGGACCTTGTACCTTAATTATACTTGAAACCAACCGTAGAGTCAATGGAGAAAAAATTTAATAATTCTCTGAAACAGAGATTTTTAATAAAAGCAAAAGACTTGATTTAGTTTTATTTTGACATAAATCAGAGAAAAGCTCTTACAAACAGAAAAGAGCAAACAAACAAGACTTTCATCTTGCTTGTTTGCTCCTTGTGCTTGCTGTACATTTAGTTACGAAAGAAGCGTTTTTCTATCACAATTCCAATTTGATTTTTTGAAATAGTAATCGCTATATTTACAACACAAGCCAAATTACATATTTTGCGTGCTTATCAAAAAACTATTGCTTTACACGAATTTACATTTGACAGGTCTTGTTTTTAACTACTTTTTCAGTGGTTTCGAACCGTCCACTGGATCACTCATAGATCAACCTATTTTTACATAACCGTCAAATATATAGTGCTCATTAGTCTTTTTTAAGGAATACTTGTATTGGGTTTTGGCTTCAATAGCGGTTATGGAATCGTAATAATTTTCATGTGGTGAAAAAATGTAGCTACCCTCATCACCGTTTTTATCAAATTTGCTATTTATATATTCTTCATCGTAATATTTGACATACTCTGAAAATTGGTTAGTTTGATAATATTCATCAAAAACATAAAATACCTCATTCAAAAGACTGTTTTCAGGTGCTTCAATTTTATCAAAGCTCTCATAATCGCAAGAAAAGAACAAGATTATATGCTTTTGATTTTTCAGATATGAATATTCCATATATACATCACACTTCACATTTGAAATTTCAAGCTCAATTGTTTGCTTTGTGTGTATAGGAACGGTCAAAAATTTTTTTGTTTTCTCTTTGATGTCTATTTCATAGTCAGTAGATACAATTCCACTTGATTTTAAGCTTGCGGTTATGACATTTGCATCCTTCTCGAATTCTTCTTTAATTTGCTTATGTGCTTCAAATGTTTTTGTGGAATTAATGCGTAATACACAAAGCACAGACAAAAAGCCTACTATAACCGCTAATATCGCGCAAAGGAAGCAGCAAATAAATATTTTTATAGTTTTATGTTTCATAAGCTCCTCCCTCGTTTAATCAATATCTTCTGTCATATAGCATACTGACAATTCCATAAAATCAAGCTCGTATTTTTCGTTCATATGAGCGCGATATGTGTATGCTCCGTCATCCACAGTTAATTTATATGAGCATAAATCTTCAAAAGAATCACAGGTTTTTATATATTTAGTTTTATATTTTTGGTTATCATAATTCTTTGTGAAATAATCGCTAAAATAATTTTCTTTAATTATATCCGGCGAAAATACATCAGTTTCATAAAACTCTCCCAAACTTGTTAAAACTTTATTTATACCGTTAATTTCATTTACAGTTAAACTGTTAGGCTCTACCATTCCAAATGTGACTTCGATGTTATACATAGAATCTAAATAAACAATATCTATTTCATAGTTAATATCACAATAAACAAATGATATAGATGAATATGTGCCGTTATAATAATACTCTTGAGCGGAATAGGTTCTATAATTTCCTAAAGTACAAATTTCTTCTTTCTCTAAAATGTCTATTAGCGAGTTTATCTCATTATCTAATTGCTTGTAATGAGAGAAATTTAAAAAAGGAAGTGATATTGTAATAAAAAATGTACATACCACTATACACAAAAACACCACAAAGCATGTTACATAGATAATTCTGTTCGTTTTTTTCATTTAAATATCCTTTCATAAATCAATTCCCACTTGTTTTTCCCTTGATCTCCCGTATTTATATCAACATCCTTTGTACTTCTTAGACGGACAGGGGACAGACC
>JAFQAM010000219.1 GCA_017416885.1 Clostridia bacterium
AACTGAGCCTGTTGCCAAGTCATTTAATGCGTTTGACGCGCTTGTTACTCTATATCTGATTTTTTCGATTTTTGCGTTTTCAATATTTTTTGCTACTGTGTGGAAGTTTTCGTTTCTCTTGAAGTAAACGAAGTTGTTTGAATAGAAGCCTGTTAAAAGGTTATCGTCTGTGTTTTGCGCGTTTGTAGCTTGGTATGCGCCTGCGCCAACAGGAACCTTAACATTTCTTGTTGATTGGATTTCGCTCTTCATAAAGTCGAATGAACCGTACTCTACACCGAAGCGATTCTTTGAAATATCAACGATTTGGTTAGGTGAATAGTAGTGCTGTGGAGCTACTGCAAATGCGAAGTTCCAAACTGCCTTAGGGTCAACGCCGTTAATTGTGATTTGGAGAATATCGTATTCGCCCTCATCAATTACTGTACCGTCTGCATTGTGGTTGTCTGCAATAGTATATGTTGTGCCGTTTACCTGAAGCTGTGTGCCTGCCTGCGCTGTATGGCCAAGGGATACGATACCTGAAAAATTTGGAATTGCAAGTAAGCTTGCGCCACACTTAGAGCAAACCTTGTCGCCCGCGTTGTTCTGGTGACCGCAAGAGCTGCACTCACCGCTTGTTGCTGCGTTTGAAGCAAGTAAGATTTCCTTACCCTTTGCGCTGTATTCTGTCTTTAATGTGTTAGCTGTTGCCCAATATGAAAGAATGATATGAAGCTCGCTTGATACCTTTGAGTCATATACATACTTGATTGCTGAGTCCTTATCCTTAACTACATCTGTGCTGTAATCAAGAATTGCTTCCTTAATCTTTGTTCTGTCGATTTTACCGTCTGCGCCTTCCTCGTACTTAATTGTAACGAAGCCCTCTGCATACATAAATGAAATGATTTCATCAAAGCCTGTTCTGATTGTTTCGCCGTTTGCTACTGTCTTAACCGGAGCTGATTTATATGGGTCCTCGGTATAAGAATCCTTAGCTGCCGCGTAGTCTCTTTCAAGCTCCTCTTTAAAGAGCTTAACTGTGTTTTCATAGTCAGCCTTTAACTGAGCCTGAGCCTTTGACTGAAGTGTGCCGTCAGCCTCATACTTTGCAATTTCAGCCTCGGTAAAGATAGCTTCAATATAACCGATATTAACTGAGTGGTTCTTAATAGCCTCAATCATTGTTTCGTAGCTTGCGTAGTATGAGCCCTCTGTCTTTGTTTCGCCAACCTGCTTGAAAAGGTTGATAAGCTCGTTAATTCTGTTGTTTGCGTGGATTAAAGCGCCTTGTGAGATAGCGTCATCTGCTGATGTATCGTCATCGTCAACAAAGGATTGTGTTCTGTATGCCTTTAAGCCCTTAATGTCTGTTGAGTACATTGTTGATGAGCCTGTGTAAACAGGATCAAGATATACATAAAGGTTAAATAATACATCGTGCATTGTAAGCGGCTTACCGTCGGAATACTTAATGCCGTTCTTAATAACGAATGTATATGTTGTTTCGTCCTGGTCAGCGGAATAAACTGACTCATAGTCCAATACAACAGTTGCCTCGTCATCACCGAAGGCTTCCTCAATTTCACCGTTTACATACTTGTTTGTGAGCATACCGATTTGTGTCATTGACACGATTGTACCGTCTGCTGCGGTTGTTGAATAGAATGGGTTGAATAAGCCGTCAAGCTCCTCTGACATTAAAACTAAAGCGTCAGGCTTTGTAGTTTTATCGTCATCATTTCCACCGCATCCTGCAAGTGTAGCAATAGCGCTTGAAAGCATTAAAACGCAAAGCACTAAAGCAAGAATTCTTTTTTTCATGATTTATTTCCTCCGTATTTTTTACCAATAAAAGTGTTTAACAGATAAGCGTCTCATTTTGCGAAGCAAAATATATCGAAAATCGCTTGCGATTTATATCGAAATTCGTTTACGAATTATATCGAATTTTGACAAAGTCAAAATATATCGACACCGAAGGTGAAATTACTAAAAATACTGTTGAACAAGCATTTTATGTTTTCTGCTTGCTTCGCAAGTCGATATATTTCACTGCGTGAAATTCGATATAACTGCTTCGCAGTTTCGATATAATTGCTTCGCAATTTCGATATATTTACGCTGTGCGTAAATGTGAGGTGGCTTCGCCACTACTTAACAAAGTTAAGAGTAATTTGACCGTCACTCACCTCAATAGAAAGCTTTTCTGTGTCTCCTGTAACATTACAGGTGATATTTGAAATATCAATATCTGTGTCGATAATATTGCCTGAGAGCACGCCTAAGGAATACTCTGTGTCGGGATATATATCTGAGCTGATGTTGAATACGCCGCTTACTGTTATATTTGTAAGAGCTGCTTCGTTTGAAATTGTGCCTGCAAGCAAGCCGAATGATGCGCCTGCCTTAAGTGAGCCTGCATTCATATTAAATGTAACATTTTCAAAGGTTACATTTTCAATTGTCGCGCCTGCATCAATACCGCCGAATAAACCGCCGCGCATTACGCTTGTGTTGCCTTGGTTTACTTTGATATTTGACATCTTGTGGCCGTTACCGATGATTGTGCCCTTGAAGCCCTCGCTTGCAAGTGTGCTTGACCATACAATACCTGTAAAGTCTAAATCGCTTTCAAGGATGTAGCATCCGTCAAGACGGCTGTTGTCCTTAAATTGCTTTGGTGTGGTGATTTTAAACCATACGCCGTCAAGATATCTTGTGTAGATTTCCACCTTGCCGTCGCCCTGCATTGTGCCTGTTTCGTAGTCAATGCCGCCGTTTACTGTGCCTGTAAGAAGCTCGCTGAAATCCTTTGTTAAGGAAGCCTCCTTAAAGGTTTTATTTTCAACTGTCGGGAATGATTTAACATCCATTTTTCCTGTCTTATCGTTCCATCTCGGAAGCTCAATTTCAAGCGCCTCCTTGGACATAAGAAGGTCAAACTCGCCCTCATCATTTTCCATATAAACCTCATATACGAAGCTTGGAATCCAAGCTGCGTACAGAGTTAATGCGTTTTCCTCGGACTTATAATCCTTATTTGGATCAAGCTCTAATTTTGATGTGTCAAAGTCCCATCTGCCCGAGTAGGTGTAGCCCTGCTCTCTGCCTGATACCGATGTTAAAACACCGTATGCATCAAGTGGGTTGCCATTTTCGTCAACTCTAAGCTGTCTATCTGTGTACCAGCCAACGAAAATGCTTTTTGTTTTTGAAATTTCAAATGCGCCTGTGCCTCTTCTGGAGTCATTTGGAGCAATCAAGGAAATTTCCTTCTTGCCCTGCGCGTTTGTTTGCGCGTTATTAAGATTGAATACATCTACGATGTAAACATCCTCTGTTCCTGCAAAGATACCGCCGTTTGCATCGAAGCGAACGCTTACTGTGTAGCCGTCCTCATCAAGTGTCTCATACGGTGTTTCCCATTGGGAACAGGATGCTATGAAGCATACTGCTATCAGTAGCATCACTGTAATTAATGTGAATTTGATTTTACTGTTCATTGCTGTCCCCCGATGTCTCAAGCTTTTCGTCATTTACGGGTGCTTTTTCTGTTTCCTCTTGAGCAATTTCTTCGGTTGTATTGTCGTTTGCATCGTTTTATCCGTCATCACTGACCACAGAACACAGACCGTTCTTACGGTTCTTTAAGAAAAGGAATACAAATCCGCCAACAGCGGCAGCAGCCACTACTGCAAGGATTACGATTGTTACAACTGCGCCAACAGGTAATTTTGCCTTTGGCTCCTCGGTTGTGTTATCGTCGCCCTCGTTTGGTTTGTCAGGCTCGTTTGTACCGTTATCCTCGTTTTGTAGGTATTCAAGGTCGGAAATACGCTTTTCTGCCGATGTTAATTTAGCATACAAGCCGTTTTCGTCAACGATTGATTTTTGCTCGTTTGTCATAATCTTGTTGTAAAGCTCTCTTGCAAGTACAACAAGCGCTTTATCGGAAAGCGATACCTTTTCAGGTAGGTTATTAATTGCTTCGATTACGGAAAGAGTAATATCGTCAGGCGCAATATCGCCGTCAATTACTACATTAAAGTATTGACCGAAGATAAATGAGCCGTAGTTCTGACCGTTTGCAGGTCTTACCATTACTATCTTATCTGTAATATGACCGATATAGTCAATGAAGTTAGCTCCGTAATAGATGTTTGTAGGATCTCCTGTTACATTGTACATAAAGTATTCTGTAATACCAAGTCCCGGAATAACGATTGGATCGCCGTTTACATCTGTGAAATCGTAATCGCCTGATGCAGGTAGATTTTCCATTGATGCGTAATAGCTGTAATCGTATTCCTCCTCAAGAATTGGAGCCTTGTAGCTGCTGAAGGATATAACAGTAAGCTTCTTACAGTCGTAGAATGCTTTATGACCGATGGATGCTACTGTTGAAGGTAATACAACCTTCTTAATATCGCTTCCTGCAAATGCAAGCGCTGAAATTCTTACAGTACCGTCTGCTACTGTTATTGAGTCACTGTCGCCTGCGAATGTTACAAGCACAAGACCGTTTTTAACCACCTTGTAAATTGAGCCGTCAATTATCTTAACTGTGTCGCTTAAATCGAAGGTGTATTTTGTGATTTGGTATTTAACGCCGTTAAATTCCTCTTCTGTTGTAATGCTGAATGGAACGAGCTTGCACATAGCGAATGGATTTTCACCGATATATACTAAACAGTTATTTAATGTAACCTTAATTTCGGTGTAGTCCTCTCTCATAAATGCGTTATCGCCAATGTAGGTTGCGCTCATTAAATTGAGAGTCTTAATTGGTGCGTATGCAAATGCGTACTTATCAAATTTAGTTACCTGTTCAAGACCGACTACCTTAGTAAGATTTTCACAGTATGAGAATGCGCCCTCTAAGATTTCAATAGCTCTTGATTCAACGGTACCATCCTGCCATGTTGCAGGAAGAACCTCTGTTGTTAAATAAACCTCTTCTAACTCATCAACATATACGAATGCGTATTTGCCGATTTCCTTAATTGAGTCAAGCTCTACCTTCTTGATTGCTGTTTCCGCAAATGCTTCTGTGCCGATAACCTCTACTGAATTAAGGTTGATTTCGCTTAATACAGCGCAGTTTGCAAATGCTCTTTGAGGTACAGCCTTAACATTTTGTCCAAGTGTTACCTTAACTAATTTTTGTGAATGAGCAAATGCTTCTGAGCCTAATTTTTCAAGCGCGGTTAAATCAAGCTCTGTAAAGAGCGGTGCGTAGTACGCGTAGTAATATGTGCCGTCGTCCTTCTGACGAACTACGCTCATATTGCTGTCAAGGTATTCATAAAGAACATCGCCTGAGAATGCGTAATCGCCTATTGATACCGCCTTGGATAAATCAATATCGGTTAAGCTGCTTGCGTTATAGAATGAGTAATTGCCTATTTTTGCGCCCTCGCCAAGCTTGATTGATGTGAGCTTAGCGCAGCCGTAGAATGCGCTGTCGCCAATTTCTACATTGTTACCGATTTCAAGGCTTGTAAGCGGGGATAGATAAATATAATAGTAAATCTTTTTGCCGTCAAGCTCATAGAAATCAGATGTATAGTTACCCGGCGCCATATTATTGAAGCGGAATGCGTCGGTGCAAAGCTTGACACCGTTACCGATTTTTACGCTTGCAAGCTTGCTACAATCTCTGAATGCGCCCTCTCCTACGGTGATACCGTCAGGAATTACAACGCTTTCAACAGGTGTTTCCGCATATGCGTATGCGCCGATTTCACTGACGCCTGTAAGGTCGTGAACGGTTGTGATTCTTGTGTTATGGAATGCGTATGTGCCTATCTTGGTTAATTTACCGAGAGTAATGCTTGTTAAGCGGTTACAGCCTGCAAATGCGAAGCTGTCAACCTCGGTTACAGACGGGATTACAACGCTTGTAAGTCTTGTATTGCCTGAGAATGCTCCGTAAGCAACCTTAACTATCTTAGAATCGTCAATCCTTAATTCTCCGCTTACGCCCGGCGCAACATAGAGAATTTCTGTTCCATCATTATTTAATATATAAGGCTTGCCCTCAACTGAGGTGAATACCTTATTGTCCTTGTCAATTGTAAACTCGGTTACTCTTGCGCCACGGAATGCGTATTCGCCGATTTGAGCTACATCCTTGCCAAGAGTTACCTTGGTAAGACCTGTACAGCCGTCAAAGATACCTGCTGGGATTACATTTGCGTTTACGCTGATTTCCTTAAGCGAACGGCAATCTGCAAACGCGCACATACCAAGCTGAACCTTATCAGCCTTGAAGGTTACGCTTTCAAGCTTTGTTGAGCCGTAGAATGCGTATGTACCGATTGACTGTGTCTTTTCGGAGAGAACAACTGCATTAAACTCGTTTGTTCCGCCCCTCTTTGTTGTCCAGCCTGCCTCGCCTGTGTCCTTGTTTTCGTAGTAATATGTGATATCACCTGAAGCAAAGGCGTAATCTGCTACCGCAACTGCATTTTCAAGGTTGATTTCACCCTGTAAATTACAGCCGTAGAACGCGTGCTGGTTAATAAACTTAACATTTTCAATTCCGTTTACCTTGGTAAGACTTGTACAGCCGTAGAACGCGCCCTGGTCAATCATCTTAAGTGTTGACGGAAGCGTTACCTCCTCAAGGGCAGTAAGATTTGCAAATGCAAACGCGCCGATTGACTCAACGCCCTCAGGGATAGTTACGGATTTGATTGTATCGTCGCCGATAAACCACATCTTGTATGTTTCGTTGGAGTCGGGATCAATTTCCCAAGGCTGCTTCGGAACATACTTATAATTGGAGAATGCAAACTGACCGATTTGTGTTACCGCTAAGCTATCGGGAATAATTACAACGCCGCCGTTACCGAAGTAGTTGGTAAGCATCGGGCCTGAGTTCTTGTAAGGATCCTTAACGGTAATTGAGATAGCCTTTGAGTAAACGGTGCTCTTGCCGTCCATATATACCTTAACGGTAATTGTGGCATAGCCCTCCTTATGGGCGGTGATTTTGCCGTTTTCGTCAACTGTTGCAATCTTTTCGTTACTTGTTGTGAACTGTGCCTCTGTATTATTCGGGAAGAATGCGTCAAGAACATATCTTACCGTCACAGCCTCGCTTGGATACATTGAAAGATTGTATCTTTCGCCTGTGAACTTCATTTCATCGCCCTCAACACCTATTTCACGGTCTATTGAGTTCATAAAATAGTATGCTCTGTCAACGAAGTAGCCTGTTAAATAGAATTCGTCAACAACAGGCTTTGAATATTTCTTGAAGCCCTCGTCGCCCTCCTTTAATACCTTTAAGGTAAAGTGAGCTGTTTTTGTTGTGTTGGTTTCGGGATCGCGGTAGGTCGCCATAATTCTTGATGAGCCTGAGCCTACTGCAATTACCTTATCGTTTACAATTCTTGCTACATTTGTGTTAAGTGAACGGAATTCAAGCAGCTGTCCCCATTCTGTATTCGGATATACGGTTGGATTTAAGTCATATGTCTGGTTAGGGCTTAAAACAACCTCAGTAAGAGGAGCGCCGTCCTTGTCGGCAAAGTAGAAGTCTGTGTAATCGTCAGGTAAGCCGATTTCGTATGTCGCAAGGTTTAATGCGTAGTCATAGCAAGCTACTGTGAAGGTATTCTTGTTATACGCGCTTTCCTTTATTTTCTGAATATAGTCTGTTAACTCGTAAATTACATATGAGGTTGAGTTGAAGTCGGAATATACCGCCTTGATGTATTGGTCGAATGCGTTTAAGATAAGTCCTCCGTCATCGCCTACAAAGCCAACCTGCATACCCATT
>JAFQAM010000220.1 GCA_017416885.1 Clostridia bacterium
CTCTTGATACTCACCTTTATTGGTGTAATACGCATTAATATCGTCGTCCATAATATTAAACACAACGATATCCCTAATTTCAATTTTAGTTGTGCCGATATGAATGTTTACATTCGCAAAAAACGATGTATATCCGGCGCTTGGAAGAACATACGAAACATAATTTCCGTCTTCTCCTGCCTCTGTATCATCAGCACGAATGGATTGAAGCACGCCTCCGTTTCTAAACCAAATTAGCGCATTACCATTCTCATCAAACAGATTGCAAACTGTTCCGTCATCCAGTGTAACAGTTTCATCATAATTTACTGTGGATTCATTATGCACACTTTCAGCAGACACAGCTATTGCAAGCATACAAATAAGCATTATGCATAGTGCCACTATAAATATAATTTTCTTTTTCATAATATCTCCTTAAATAATATAAATTGGTCAAGTAAAGCATATCACATACGAAATAATAATAAAATATACTTTTTTCTCGTTTTGTATTAAATTTACACTAATATTTTTATTTTGTACTTTTTTTACATTAAAACTTGTGTTATAATTAAATTAACACAAGCAAATCACCGATTTTCAGGCGCATTTTCTTGATTTGGTAATTTGTAGTTTTTGAAAGGAATATATATGAAAAAAGACTTTCTTGTTACTAAAATAGAAAAGGTAATGCTTTTCAGAAAGCAAAAGAGCTTTGAAAAATATACAAACACTCTTCCGAATAATGAATTGATTTTTGATTTTGCAGGAGAATATGCTATAAGCATTGGAGATGCTACTTTAAATGTTGTACCAAACACTATACGCTTTATTCCTTGCGGTACATTTTCTAAATACGAAATTAAACGCAATAAATTAGGAGAGTGTATAGATATATATTTTGATGCAGACAAGCCCATATCAGATGTTGCATTTACAATTGACGCAAGCGACAAGGAATATATTGGCTCTCTTTTTAAAAAGCTATTTTCAGTATGGACCAGTAAGGGCGAGGGCTACTACTTTGAAAGCTTGTCATTAGTATATAAAATTCTTGCAAACCTACAAAAAACCAATTATTTACCAATTGACCAGTATTCATTAATTGAGCCGGCAATAAATGAAATAGAAAAGAACTTTTTATATAAAAATTTAACAAGCGAGTATTTAGCATCTGTTTGTGGCATTAGTGAAACTCGTTTAGCAAGGATTTTTAAGAAAAAATTTGGTCTTCCCATAAAAAAGTACATTATTCAAAAGAAAATGAACTATGCCTGTGAACTTTTAAGATTAAACAGATATTCCGTTGCTCAAATAGCTGATATGTGTAATTTTTCTGATGTGTACTTTTTCAGCAAACAATTCAAAGTGCACACAGGCACAACGCCAACCGAATATATAAAAAATGCACAGCTTTAAAATAAAATGACACTTCAATGCGAAGTGCCATTTTTGCTTAAATATCAAAATCCCCATATACCTTTATTGTGGTGTAAGAATAGGGTTGTGCTATAAAATGTATGATATTATCTTTTATATTGGTTATTTCTTCAAGCTCGGCTTCATCATTTGATGAATATACCGCCTTTTTAGTATTAAAGAAAATTTCAAGTGTACATTCTGTTTCCTTACATTCGGTTTCTACAAATCGTAGCACTATTGCATCATTTTCTTTTTCGGCTTTCTTTATCGACACAAGTCTAACATTACTTTTATCTACTCTTAGCATACACTTGTCAAAAGCAATTTTCTTGCTAACTATTAGTCTATGCTCGTTTTCGTTACTCCATGTTGGCACAATATCGTTATGCTTTCCGTTATACAAAAGAATTGACAAATGGTACTGAGCTTGACATTCCTCAACCGAGGTGTATATCAAATTGTTACATCTATTTGAACTTGCATATAGATAAATATGTGCTTTATCCTCTGAAAATTCTCTATTAAATTGATTATATTTTATGTTTCCTAAATGGAATACGGGCATATCTCTTGTATAAATGGCAACTCCATTATTTTCCCCATCTACCGCTATCCAATTTTGCGTTATGGAAAAATCGTTTGCATTCAAAGGAATATAGTCTGTGTCCTCTCTCTTTTCTCCCGAGGGTAGCTCCGTATAAAATTTAGGATTTTTCAGCTTGAACGGAAATGCAAAAAAGTAATTTTTCTTGTATCTGTCATAAAAATCGCCAATTAATCCTGTGGCATTTTCATAGCTTACATCCACATCTATGGTTCTTTCGTGCTTATAAAATACAAATTGAGTGTTAATTATAGCACCACTTTGCTCCTCGTACCCCTTTTGTACCAAAACATAGGCTACATCACCCTCGTAAAGCTTAAAATCTGTTTTCTTGGGAATTTCAAAACTTAAATTTGAATCTGTCTTTTGCTCTGTGTACGCATATACAAACTGACCAAGCTCGAATCTTGCTTGACTATCAATATATTCCGCACCTGATTCCTTATCAATCAAGCTGACAATTCGTTTTGTTTGTCTGTTAACACTGATTTTATAAAAGTCCGTTTCTATAAAATTTGTATCAATTTCAATTGATTCCTTATATGGCAGTATTCCCTCTGTTCTCCTCGCTTCAACACCTTCAAACTCCATCGTTTCGGTAACCACAGCTTCGTTCGGTAAAACTTGGTGTTTTAGGTGTTTAGGCACATAATCGCCTTTTTTTCCATAAATATGGTTTTTTCTGCACCCGGGAATAGTACTAATTACACTGATTTCTTCGCTATCTGCTTTAGGGCATAAGATTGTTAGCATCTTGTCAAGCTCGCAAACAGATGATAAAACCGACTCTGCCTTAACCTTTTCTATATTGTGCCTATGCATTTTTTGAGGATGCTTAGATGAGGTTGCCCAGCAGTGCTCATCAAACTCACAGAGCTTAAAATAAATATCACGAAAGCTTTTTTGATTATATTTTGCTTTGTTAATTACAGAGTCAAATGTTGATAGCATTTCTACATCATATAGCATTCTTGTTGCTTTTCTTTTCTTGGACATCAAATTAGGCGCAATTGTAGCAAAATCCGCCCATTGGTCGCTGATATCACCCCTTAATGTAGGAATGGAATCCCCGTATTTTTCTTCCAATTTTGACATAAATACAGAAGGTATTTCCATACTGAATTTAGGATACTTCCACTTTTTGTTCATTTCCTCGCAAACAGTCAAAAGCATAGTTGTAGGTGGTTCTCTGTCATCGTAAAAGCTGATTGGCAGAATATCATATGCACAGGGCTCGATTTGGCTTATTCTTTCAGAAAACCATTTTTCTGTTTTCAGCATTTTTGTCGTATCAAAATAAAAGCTTCCCTCAGGGTATTGCCTTAAGGTATCACACCAAATTCCATCAAGTCCGTGCTGTCTGTATGAGCGTTGATTCCAAAGCAAAACTCTTTCATTGCTTGAAATGTCCTCCCACCAAAACAATGGTGGAATATTTGTATTAGGTGAGGAATTTCTAAAGCCATTTGCGAGTATTCCTATATACTTAATGCCCATTTTTGTGAAGCAATTAACCGCCGACCAGCTAACTCCCGACAAATCCACATAAAAGGCACACTTGGGAGAAATACCGTATTTTTCCTTTGCCTCAAGGCATCCAAAATACATTCCACGCACTAACTGCTCAGAGCTTGCCCAAGAGGTATGCACTCCACTGCACACAGCACTTAAGTCTATTTTTTTCTTCACAAAAAGATCTTTAAGCAGTGCTTTTTCTTCCTCTGTTGCGTAAGAATCGAAAGCATCGAGCCACCAATAATGCTCTATCATATATTTAAAGCCATCGTGCTTTTGGCATAGCTCCATTGCTTTTTTCAGGTATTCATAGCATTCATAATGTAGCTTTTCTATGTATGCACAGTATCCTAAATCCTCGTGAGAGGAATACAAAAGAGGGATTTCCCAATGCTTTTGCGGAACAACTAAAAATTCTTTGTCCACAGGCGTGTCCTCAAATGGAGTTATGCATACTGTGGCTAATCGCTCCTCATTATAGCAGGGTATCATAGCAGAAAAGCTTGCTGCAAATATTTTTCCACCAAACACAGCCTCTTTGTCAATGAAAATGTTTACCTCATATGGGTTACACATATCCCAATCTGCAACCTCAAAATAAAGCATATTTTTATCCTCGTAGGAAATAAACGGTGTTTGTAAAAAACGCGAAATTCTCATAGCGTATCTCCTTGTATAGCTTTAGCTTCGATGAGCTAAAGGTTAACTAAAATAATTGAAGTAATTGACAACAAAAGGACAGCCAAATCCTTTTTTGTGGGCTTTTCTTTGTAAATTATTAAGCTTAAAATCAACGAAAACAGAATGCTACTAATGTTTATTGCAGGAAAAAACACAGAGCTATTAAGCTTTCCTGCAAGATATGTATTAAGTAGATTACAGGAAGCAAAGAAAACACCTATTACAATGCAGGATGCAAAATTTTTACCCCGTATTTTGTTGGAGCCCTTTTTGAGAAAAAGGAAAAGCAAAAACGATATAGCAAAGCAAAATGTAAATGCTACTAAAATAAATGAATTTAGCTGATATGAATAGGCTGAGCTTTGATGTATTTTTTGAACAACTCCAAGTCCACCCGATGAAATTAAAGCCAATATTAGAGGTGGAAAATATGAAATTGATGATTTTTTATCTGATTTTGATTCCTTACTAATTCCTGAAATTACAAGAACAGGGATAGCCATTAAAATTCCCAGTGCTCCCAAAACCGTTATTTTCTCGTCCCAAAATACAGCACCGGACAGAGTTGGAATTAAAAAGCCAAAGGAATATATAGTGGCACAAAGGGCTATTTTCCCATTTGATAAAGCAATTGTATAGAACCATTGAGCGCACACAAGAAGAATGCCATAAATTAAGGCAAGAAAAAATGTGTAGGCAGAAAGTCCATTAAAGCTGAAAAAATTGACTATGAGTAATGTAATGCTGCCAATACCAAAAATAAGCGCCTGTATGCCAAAGAACTCACGCTTTTTAAAAGAAAACGAAGCGAAGCCTCTTGTCAATACATTTCTTACCGATGCAAGAGTAGCACTTAATATCAAAAGCAATGC
>JAFQAM010000221.1 GCA_017416885.1 Clostridia bacterium
AGCGTCTTCTCCGATATGTATTGGAGCATGAGCTTACTAATGGCGCATTGAAGCCCGAGGAAAGAGATATTTTAGTATATCGCGGCTTTACCGTTTCAATTCCTTGCGGAATGAGAGAGGAAGAGCCTTATATCTGGTTAAAGCGCGAGGGCAAATATCTTGTGGAATTAGGTACAAGTAACCTTGGATATATCGTCAGAATTGACAATTTCCTTGACGGCTTCAACAAGCATATAAACAAGCTGCAAAACGGCGTTGACCTGCTCACAGCCCGTCAGGAATATATTGAGGCTACATTAAATGAGCCTGACGCATATTCCGATAAGATTGACGATTTAAAGGACCAAATTAACAAAATTGACAAGGAATTAGGAGTGAAGGATAAGAAATGAACCAACTAAGCAGCACTAATATTCCAACGCTAAGCGTTGATAATTGCATTGACACACTAACCTCCTTATACGAAAACGCAATAAATAAGAATATCCCATTCAAGAGCATCCCATCGCTTATGCTTTGGGGCGCTCCCGGTGTGGGAAAATCACAGGCTATCCGTCAGGTAGCAAAAAGATTACAGGACGCCACAGGCAAAAAATGTAATGTTACCGATGTGCGACTTTTATTATTCAATCCAATTGATTTGCGCGGCATTCCTACTGCAAATGTTGATAAAACTCTTGCTATATGGTTAAAGCCGCAGATTTTCCAAATGGATGAAAGCGAGGGCGTTGTAAACATACTGTTTCTTGATGAAATATCAGCCGCGCCTCAATCAGTACAGGCGGCTGCATATCAAATCACCCTTGACAGAATTATCGGCGAGCACAAATTACCTGACAACTGTATTGTAATTGCCGCAGGTAACCGTGTTACAGACAAATCCGTAGCATATAAGATGCCAAGAGCGCTTGCTAACCGTTTATGCCATCTTGAAATTGAGAGCAATTTTGAGTCATGGCAAAGATGGGCAGTGACAAACGGTATTTCACCGAAGGTTGTGGGCTTTTTATCATTCAGACAGGATTACCTCATTGAAAATGAAAATATCAGCGATGATTTAGCATTCACTACTCCCCGTTCCTGGGAAATGGTAAGCAATGTATTAAAGCTTCACGGTGATAATGTTGACAGCGCATATCCGCTTATTTGCGGTCTTATCGGTAAGGGCGTGGCGGTTGAATTTTCCTCTTGGTGCAGAATATTCGCTACTCTGCCTAAAATTGAGGATATATTTATGGGCAAATGCAATACCGTGCCAAAGGGAACTGACGCGCTTTATGCATTAGTATCATCAATGAGCGCGTATGCAAGAGAGCATGATGATAGCATTTATCAGCTTGAAAACTCAATTAACTACGCATTTAATTTGCCATCAGACTATGCGTTTGTGCTTGTAAAGAACTACATAGCTCTTGGCTTACGAGAAAAGCTTATGAGCTCCCCTTCGTTTGTGAAATTTATCAGCACAAAGGGCAAGCTTTTAAACGGTTGAGGTGATTAAATGGCAATAGACAAAAGTAAGATACGCGAGTATTCAACAAAGCTTCTTACCTGCCGTATGAGGCTGCTTGCATCCCATAGCTTTTACGGCTTGCTTTTAGCCCATACGAAATTTGCTCTTGACGAAAAATGCGAAACCGCATATACTGACGGCAAGCGAATTGCTTTTTCTCCTGTATTTTTAGAGAGCTTAAGCGACGAGGAAACCGAGTTTGTGCTTATGCACGAGGTTTTGCATATCGTTTTGAAGCATTGCATAAGAGGGCACGATTATAATCAGGAGGCATTCAATATTGCTTGCGATATAGTTGTAAATTCAAATATTTTAAAGTCATGCGGCGATAATTACAGGCGAATTTCCATTGGCGGCGAGCCGCTTATGCATTTAGCGCCTAACGGCAATCCGGGACATATGTACACCGCCGAGGAGGTTTACGATATGCTACCGAAGGAGCTTAAAGCCAAGAAAAGCGGCTCTATGTCAGGCGGTGGTGACGGAAGCGACCAAAATAAAGGTAGCGGACAAGGTAATGGAAACAGCCAACAGGGCAAGCAAGGAAAAAGCTCAGGCGGCAAAAGTGCTAAAAAGCCAAGAGGCAGAGGCGGATATTTCGTTTTCGATGACCATTCATTTTGGACCAACGATGACGATATGCAAGATATTGATGAATGGGATAAGCATTTTGAGGATGCCTGCAAGATAGTATCAATTGAGGACCCCTCAAATACCTGTGGCGCGCTTCCTGCATTTGCTGAAAGAATTTTAAAGGAAAGAAGCAAGCATCAGACCAATTGGCGGGAGGTATTGGATAATTTCGTTCAGGATGAATTTAACGATTATTCCTTTAATCCCCCCGACAGACGCTTCTCTGACTCGATTTTTATGCTTCCCGACTTAAATGAAGCAACGGAAACTGTGAAAAATGTATTATTTATGGTTGACACATCAGGCTCAATGAGTGATAATATGATTAGTCAGGCATATCAGGAAATCCGTGGCGCAATTGAGCAATTTGGGGGCAAGTTAGAGGGATATTTAGGCTTTTTTGACGCGGTTGTTGTTCCGCCTATTCCCTTTTCTACCATCGAGGAGCTTAATATTATCCGTCCCTTTGGCGGTGGCGGAACAAGATTTGATATTATATTTGACTATGTTGAAAAGGAAATGGCAGACAATCCGCCATCTAATATAGTAATTCTGACCGACGGCTATGCTCGCTTTCCAAAGGAAAATGTAGCTATGGACATTCCCGTTTTATGGGTGATTAATAATGACGAGGTTGTTCCCCCTTGGGGAAAGCATACAACAATTACTGTTTAATTGTTGTATGCTTTCAGCTAAATTTGCGTTTGATAACTAAATTCATCAAGTCGAGCTAAATTCGTTTGTAGGGTACGGGTTTTCCGTACCGCTGTAACGGGAGGGACGACCCCTCCCCTACAATAGCAAATTTAATTTAGCTAAAGATATTAAGCTTTGTCAAATAAAATTGGTGACGGTGTATTAAGCTCATCATTCTTTTCAACATTTTATCAAACACTATTGTTTTAGGTAAATTGCTTTGCGTTGCAAAGCAGCTAAATTATTTTGCTTTCGCAAAATAGGTAAATTTTTGCTTATAAATAAGCAAAAGCTAAATTATGTCGCAAGCGACATAGCTATCTCCCAAAGGGAGATTGAAAGGAGCCAATATGCAAATAAAACAATTCTCAAACGGACTGTTATCCTCAAATTCCTATGTGGTATGGGAAAACGAGGAATGTATGATAATTGACCTTGGAGTAAATCCTACCGAGGTATCAAGCTTTATTTCAAGAATGAATTTAAAGGTAAAATATCTTGTTTTAACTCACGGCCACTACGATCACGCGCATTATATAGGCAACTATATTGACCTTTATCCAGATGCCACCGTGATTTGCCACGAGGATGAAATCAAAGTTTTAACAGATGAAAACGCCAATGTTTCATCGCTTATCGGCTGTCCTTGCAGCTATGATTATGAATATACCGCTATAAAGGATGGCGACATATTAACAATTGGCACTCTTTCCTTTAAGGCGCTTTGCTTCCCGGGTCACACTCCGGGATGTATGTGCCTTTTAAACGAGGAAAACAAAATAATGTTCACAGGCGATGTGATTTTTGCAAGTGGCTATGGCAGAACCGATTTTAAATATGGCGACCCTTCACTTATGATAAAATCGCTTCGCAAAATTTCCACAATGGATAAGGATATTACTATCTATCCCGGACACGGAGAGAGCGCAAGACTTAAAAATATTTTTTGATGCATTTGTTGCGCTTCGCACTCGATATAATTGCTTCGCAATTTTGATATATTTTGCAAGCGAAATGAGAATTTTCCCTAAGCAACTGAAAGGAGCGTCAAATGAGTACAAAGCTATTTGTAACCGCCGATGTACACGGACACTACACTGAGCTTATGAAAGCGTTAAATGAAGCAGGCTTTGATAAGGACAATCCGAGCCATTATTTTGTAAGCTGCGGTGATTTGTTTGACCGTGGCACAGAAAACATCGAAATGTACCAATTTGTTAAAGGCTTAAGACGAAAGTTTTTAATTAAGGGCAACCACGAGGAAGACCTATATAATGCTCTGCAACGAGGCTACCTGAAAGGCAACGAGGTACATAACGGCACTGATATTACTGTTTTACAATTGCTTGGCATAGATGCTATAAAGTCAGGCAATATAATTAATACCGAAAAATACAAGGACAAAATATATGAGATTTGCTCATTAATAGACTATATGAGAGACTACTATGAAGCGGGAAAGTACATTTTCGTTCACGGTTGGCTTCCTGTTTCTATGGACGATAACAAGAATTTTTACATTAAGGAAAATTGGAGAAGAGCCACAAATGAGGAATATCACGATTCCCGTTGGTGTGATTGGTCAGAGGCTTACGACAAGCGCCTTACTGTCAAGGATAAAATTATCGTATGCGGACACCGTCCTGCCCGACGCGGCAGCTATTACGATTTAACAAGGCAGCCTGACCAGGACGATCCATTTTACGGTGACGGCGTAATCGCTCTTGATCCTTATGTTGTTGAAAGCGGAAAAATCAATGTAATTGTGCTTGAACCGTTTGATTAAATTCATATTGCTGATTGTCCTACAAAATATATTCAATTTTCAAAGACCGAAAGCCGATAACGTGATACTCTTAACGGAGTATCACGCTAACTAAGTTTGCCCTTTGGGCAAGTGAAGTTATCTCTGACAGTGAAGTTCACTTCGTGAGTGAAGTTTCGCCTGACGGCGAAGTGATGGGCAAACTTAACTTCACTTGATGCTTTGCGTCGCAAAGCATCAAACTTCACTGCATAACAACTTCACTTTTGCGATAGCAAAAACTTCACCAACAGAAAAGAGAGAGCTTTCGGCTATAAACCGTTGTTCTATCTTTCTGCTTGTATAGGGGTTCCCCGAAGCGAAGTATGAGCTTTGGGGGTTCTCGTATAGGGGTTCCCCGAAGCGAAGTATGAGCTTTGGGGGTTCTCGTATA
>JAFQAM010000222.1 GCA_017416885.1 Clostridia bacterium
CACATCATTTTTAACCCAAGCGCCCCCACCTTTATTTGAACGACGGTAAATGCCGTCAGCCTTATTCCATAGCTTATGCTCTCTTTTTCCCTTCCAAATAACCTGTGGATCAGGTCTTATCAAAATGTATTTTCCCCATCTTTCAAGTCTTTCACCGTCAGATGTGTCAAGAAGCTCATAATCCTTCCAATTCTCTGCTATGTACATAGTTACCTCACATTTTTATGTATTTACTTAAAACATTTGAGCCTGCATGTCCGTGACATATAGCAAGTGCCAACGCATCAGCCGTATCGTCTGGTTTCGGAGGCTTCGGTAAATTCAAAAGCGTTGTTACCATTGTAATAACCTGCTTTTTTTCTGCTCTACCGTATCCTACTACCGCTTGCTTAACCTGTAAAGGTGTATATTCAAAAATTTTCAGCTTTTTTCTGTATGCGGATAAAAGAATAGCTCCTCTCGCCTCAGCTACGCAAATGCCTGTCTTTTGGTTAGTGTTCCAAAAAAGCTCCTCAATAGCCATAACCTCGGGCTTGTATTTGTCAATAATCGTATTCATGCCGTCATAAATTTGATTTAATCTATCCTCAATAGGAGTTTTGGCAGGAGTTGTAATTGAGCCATAGCCTAAAACACGGAATTTTCCGTTTACACATTCAAGCACGCCCCAGCCTACTATGGCAAAGCCGGGATCTATACCTAAAATTATCATTTCGCTCCTCCAAATAAAAATTTACATACACAATTATTTTACCATATTTTTTGCGATATGTCAAATGTAATATTATATAATTTAAATAAATTTAAAATAAATATTTATGTTGATTTTACCGAATATATGTGGTAAAATAGATACAATGGTGATTTTTGGCTAATTGAGCATATTATGCTAAATTAACGATTTTTAATAAGGAGAGACTTTTATGTCAAATAATATTTTGCAAATACGCGTTGATGATACGGTTGAATTAAAAAAGCCTCATCCTTGCGGAAATAAGACCTTTAAAGTATTGCGTATCGGCGCAGATGTGAAAATATCCTGCTGCGAGTGCGGTCGCACCTTGACATTGGAACGGATAAAATTAGAGAAAATGATCAAAAAATTTGTTTCAGGTGAGGAAAATAAATGAACAACGAATTAATTGAAAATAAGCCTAAGAGCTTTTTTGAAAAAATAAATACTCCATTTATTCAAAAGGTGGGAAATAAAATTATAGAAAAAAGTTATCTATATCCCTCCTTTGTATTACCTATTATAATAATGCTTCTTGTTTACGCATGTCTTGGTATGTTTCCTGTCGGTGATAGAACAATACTAATACTTGATATGAACGGACAGTATATTTACTTCTTTGAGCAGCTGCGAGATGTATTATCGGGAAACGGCTCCCTTTTATACACCTTCGAAAGAGCCTTGGGCGGTGAGTTTTTCGGTATTTTCACCTATTATCTTGCTTCCCCTCTATCCTGTCTTGTTGTTTTATTTCCTAAAGAATCAATAACAGAAGCAGTAACTGCAATTATGCTTTTAAAGTGCGGTCTTTGCGGATTATCCTTTGCGTACTATCTTGACAAAACAAGAAAGAAAAATGTGCTTGGTTTTATGATGTTTGGCACAATGTATGCTCTTTGCGCATATGCTACCACATTCCAATCAAATACAATGTGGATTGATGCGCTAATATGGCTACCGCTTGTGGCTCTTGGCATTGAAAGAGTAATAAGAACAGGCCATTTCAAGCTATTTGTAGTAGCATTAGCTCTTACTATTTGGAGCAACTATTATATTGGCTATATGTGTTGTATTTTTGTTGCATTATATTTCTTCTGCTATCTTTTTTCACATAGCAGTGATGAAACAAATGAGCTTAATGAAAATTTACATTGGCTAAAAGCTCTTGGTAGAATTATTTTATATTCTGCCGTTGCAATTTTAATTGCTTCGCTTATTATTCTTGTTGCTTATTATTCATTATCCTTTGGTAAAAGCGAATTTCAGGATAGTGATTTTGCTCCGAATTTAAGGTTTGATATTATAGATTTAGTAGTAAAGCTATTCCCCGGAACATATGACACCGTAAGATTTGAGGGACATCCAAATATTTATTCGGGACTTTTAATGCTTATTATGCTTCCCGTTTACTACTTTACTAATAAAATTTCTGCAAGAGAAAAGATTTTCTATTCCTTGCTTTGCGTAATTTTCTTGGTTAGCTTTTCAATTAATACAGTTGACCTTGTATGGCACGGCTTCCAAATTCCTATTTGGCTAAATTACAGATATAGCTTTATGTTTTCCTTTGTTATGCTCACTATGGCTTACCGTGGGTTTGAGCATTATAAGGAAATGGAGAGCAAATTCTTCTTTAAGGTTTGCGCTGTATTAATTGCTACTCTTATTGTAATTCAAAAGACTGCTACATTCTTCAGATATGTTGACGGCAACTTAACCGAGGTTATGCCTGACTATGAGGTTATTTGGCTATCTATTGGCTTTATTGCTATTTATATGGTGGTGCTCTATTTCTGTAAGCATACTAAGCTACCGCAAACGCTTGCAGTTATTTTGCTTATTTGTGTAAGCCTTGAGGGATTTGCCGCTACATTAATTAACTGGGGCGAGCAAATTGCCGATGTCGGTTGGGCGTCAAGAACTAATTACAGAAGCTTTATAAGCAGGATTTCGATAGCTACCGATATGGTACAAAAAGAGGACGATAGCTTTTACAGAATGGAAAAAACCATATTCAGAAAGCCAAACGATGCTTTTGCGCTTAATATGAGAGGCGCATCTGAGTTCAACTCCACATTTAATCAAGGTGTAGTTTCATTTTTAAAGAAAACAGGCTTTGTTTCAAGGGCGCAATCCTCAAAATATTTCTCGGGAAATGAGGTTATTGACTCCATTCTCGGCATTAAATATGTAATAGGCGACGGTCATCACGAGGACGGTACTCCTGTTGATAGTGTAAGTGGATTATACGATAAGACATACATTAAAGACGGAAATATGTATATTTACAAAAATCCGTTTGCATTGCCTATTGCATATGCGGTTGACGATAAAATCAAGGATGCAACAGTAGATAATGATATTATTTCTCCGTTTGACTATATGGAAAGACTTATGGGAAATATGCTTGGTAAGGAAACCGTAAGCTTGTTTGACTCATGTAAGTATAATGTGTATTACACAAGCAACTGTAAGCAGGTAAACGGTGATGTATCAACCGAGTTAAGGCGTACTGACAGCAGTAAAAAAGCGTCATTTGTTTATTCGATTACAGCTGTTGAGGACGGAAGCATTTATATGTTTTTACCTACTCCGTATTCAACTATGGCCACTGTTTCAATAAATGATGAGTTTTTTGCTGATATGTTCTTAAATGATTCATATAGAATCTATAATATTGGCAACTACAAAAAGGGAGACACTGTAAAGGTTAAGTTTGAATACAACCATTACAGAATGTATTTTTATAACGATTATCCATATTTTGTGCAAGTAAATGAAGATAATTTAAAAGCAGTAACTGATGAATTAAAGCTTGGCGGCTTTAATGTTACAAAGCATAGCGATACTAAGCTTGAGGGAACTCTTTATGCTGATAGTGATAAGACAGTATTAACTACTATTCCGTATGATAGCGGTTGGAAGGTTTACATTGACGGAGAAAGAGTTGAAACCTACAAATCTGTTGAAACCTTTGTAGGATTTGATGTAACCAAAGGACAACATACAATTGTAATGAAGTATCAGCCTACAATATTCTATATCGGCGTTTGTACAAGCCTTTCAGGCGTTGCTCTGTTCGTCGTATTGATTATTCTCGATAACAGAAAGCGTAGATTGAATTTATATGCGGCTAAAAGCGAATATGTTAATTCAACTATTAAATCTACGAGATGTAAGCAAAGCTTGTTAATCGGTAGCATCAGCCTTGGCGAAGAAAACAAAAAATATATTTTAAAACCATTAAATATTAACGAAAATGAGGAAATATAAATGATTTATCATGTAAACGGTGTATTGGAGCTATGTGAGCCTGCGTTTTGCGTAATTGATTGCGGCGGCGTTGGCTATAAGCTTTCTATAACCGAAAACACATACTCATCAATTGTTGGGCATGTGAATGAAAAAATGAAGCTTCTCACCTATTTACAGGTAAGAGAGGATGATGTAGAGCTTTACGGCTTTAAAACAAATGATGAATTGTCTGCATTTAAGCTTCTTATTACCGTGTCAGGTGTCGGTCCAAAGGCGGCAATATCTATTTTGTCGCTGTTAACTCCTGATAGACTTGCTTCTGCTATTTGTACAGAAAATGTAAAGGCTATTGCAAAGGCAAACGGAATTGGTCCTAAAACCGCTGCAAGAGTTGTATTGGAGTTAAAGGATAAAATGGCTAAACAGGTATTTGCTGCAAATATCGACGCAACCGCAAGCGCTGCTCCATCTGTAAATATCGGCGCAAGCTCCAATTTAAGCGAAGCGCTTGATGCTTTAATTGTTTTAGGCTATACAAGACAGGATGCTCAAAGGGCGCTTGTTGGAATTGACCCTAATTTAGATGTAACAAAGATTATTCCGCTTGCTCTTAATAAGCTTATGAGGTGATATTATGATTGAAGAAACACAATTTGAATATGAAAGCAGAATAATGTCAACACAGGAAAGCTCCGAGGACAGCGAGGCTGAGGTTAGCCTAAGACCGAAAACCTTTGATGAATACTTTGGTCAAGAAAAGGTTAAGGAAATGCTTAAGGTATATATTGAGGCGGCTAAGGGCAGAGGTGACTCCTTGGACCACACTCTTCTATATGGACCTCCAGGTCTTGGTAAAACCACTCTTTCAGGAATTATCGCATCTGAAATGGGCGTTAATTTCAGAGTAACCTCCGGTCCTGCTATTGAAAAGCAAGGAGATTTGGCAGCCATTCTTACTAATTTAGCTCCCGGCGATGTTTTATTTATTGATGAAATTCACCGTTTATCCCGTTCAATTGAGGAAATTTTATATCCTGCTATGGAGGACTTTGTGCTTGATATTATTATTGGTAAGGGTCCTGCGGCAAGAAGCATTCGTGTACCGCTTCCCAAATTTACATTAGTTGGCGCAACAACAAGAGCGGGTCAATTAAGTACTCCATTGCGCGATAGATTCGGTGTCCTTTTAAGACTTGAATTATATAATCCGGATGAGCTTGCAACTATTGTCAGAAGAAGCGCTTCTCTATTAGAGGTGGGAATCACTGAGGAAGGATCTTATGAAATTGCTTCC
>JAFQAM010000223.1 GCA_017416885.1 Clostridia bacterium
AACCGCGTCAAGATCCGGGATTTGGTCGGCAATTTCAAGCGCGATTGTTCCCTGTCCTGCGATAACATCCTCATCATTAAACGGATGGATAAATGTATAGCCCTTTTCGTCGCGAAGCTCCAATGCTTTTTTGTAGGCATCATCATAAACGCCTTCAACTAAGCATACCTCAGCGCCATAGCTTTTTGTAGCTTCAATTTTAGAAATTGGCGCTCCGTCAGGTAAGCAAATAACTGCTTTGATTCCGTTCTTTTGAGCAGATAAAGCAACACCTTGCGCGTGGTTACCTGCTGAGCAAGCAATAACTCCTCTTTCCTTTTCTTCCTTGGATAAGCAAGACATTTTATAATATGAGCCTCTTACCTTGAAGGAGCCTGTTATTTGTAGATTTTCTGTTTTTAAGTATATATTCGCATCCTTGTTTAGCTTTGGTGCGTAGATTACATCTGTTTTTCTTATTACGCCCTTTAATGCGTAGCTTGCACGATATACATTATCAAGTGTTAACATTGTTTTTCTCCTTAAAGTAGGCTGTCTATAAATTGCTCGGCGCATCTTGCTGAGCGATAGCCGCGGTTTAATGCAAATGCTTCTGCCTTTGTTTCAAGCTCCTTAGCATCCATTGTAATGCCGTAGCGCTCTGCTAACTCGTGAATAATTTCAAGATATAGCTTTTTTTCAGGCTTTGCAAAAAGAATGGTTAAGCCGAAGCGCTCGGAAAGTGAAAGTGTTTCCTGTACGGTATCATTTCTATGGATATCGTCGCCCGCTCTTTCCCCGAAGGTTTCCTTTACGATATGACGGCGATTGCTTGTTGCATAGATTACGGCATTTTTAGCCTTTGCGCTTGCAGAGCCTTCAAGCGTGGCCTTTAGCATACTGAAATTATCATCGTTTTGGTTAAATGATAAATCATCAATGAAAATGATAAATTTAAGCGGATTTTTGCTTATTTCTCCCATTACCTTTGGTAAGAGTAAGAGCTGATTTTTTCTGATTTCAACTAAGCGAATACCGCTTTCAAACAGGTGGTTGGCTACCGCCTTTACAGTTGAGCTTTTTCCTGTGCCTGCATCACCGTATAACAGGATATTGGCGGCAGGGCGATTTTGTAAAAATGCTAAGGTATTATCAATTACCCTTTGTCTTTCTGTTTTATAGCCTATGAAGCTATCAATGCTTGTATTATCAGCGCTCTCGATAGGCATAATTTCGCCGTTTTCATTAACTGAAAACATACAGTTTGATGCAAAAATGCCGTAGCCGTATTTTTCTATATTTTTAGTTCTTTGCTTGTATTCCTCTAACAGATTTGCTTCTTCTATATCATATCTTGGAATAAATACTACATTGCCGATATCGTTAAAGAAATCCTCATATGTAAGGCTTGCAAATGCGGTTAAGCTATTTAACTCTCTTATTATTGAGATTTCAATATTTTTGTTAATTTCTGCTTTTTGTGAAATTAGCTTTACGAAAATGTTTTCGTTTTCAAATAAGAGCTTTCTTGTTAAGGCTGTTAAATTAGCGCCACCGTTATATATTTCGCTGACGAATGCGCCGTACTTATTCAGCTTATCATTTTTATCGGTTGCGCTTGCGTAATCAAAAAATGCTTTAAATAACGGTTTATTCAGCATTTCTCTTAATACGCAAAAGGAACAAAGCTCCGAATATACTTCTTTTATTTTAGACATTTTACGCCTCAAAGATTTTCAATAATTTTATCTGTGATTTCTACTGTGGATAGATATTCCTTGCCGTGAGACAGGTCGGCTGTACGATAGCCAGCATTTAAAACCTTATCTACCGCGTTTACAATGTTGTCTGATTCTTCTTTTAGGTTGAAGGAATATAAAAGCATCATTGATGCAGATAAGATTGTGGCAATTGGAT
Source organism: Clostridia bacterium (assembly GCA_017416885.1). Taxonomy (GTDB): domain Bacteria; phylum Bacillota; class Clostridia; order Oscillospirales; family CAG-272; genus RGIG2000. The sequence goes on from JAFQAM010000223.1 coordinate 1,897, forward strand.
TTGCTTTGTTTTGTCCTGCAATATCAGGGGCTGAGCCGTGGATTGGCTCGTAAAGTCCTCTTGTGTTATCACCGAGCGATGCGGATGGAAGCATACCTATGGAGCCTGTGATTTGTGAAGCTTCATCGGATAGGATATCGCCAAACATATTTGTTGTAACAATAACATCAAATTGGGCAGGATTGCGAACAAGTTGCATTGCTGCATTATCTACAAGCATATCGGCAACCTCAACCTCGGGATAGTCCTTTTCCATTTCGTGAACTATTTTTCTCCATAGACGGGAGCTATCTAATACATTTGCTTTATCAATGCTGATTAGCTTGCATTTACGCTTTAATGCGGTTTCGTATGCAACCTTGCAAATTCTTTCAATTTCCATACGGGAATAACATTCTGTATCGTATGCTTCCTCGCCGTATTTGCCCTCTCTCATTCCTCTTTCGCCAAAGTAGATACCGCCTGTTAATTCACGGACAATCATAATATCAAAGCCGTTTTCTACGATATCTGCACGGAGTGGGCATTCATCCTTGAGCGCAGAATATAATTTTGCAGGGCGAAGGTTGGTAAACAGTCCCATTGCGGAACGAATGCCAAGCAAAGCCTTTTCAGGACGCATATTGCCAGGAAGTGTATCCCATTTTGGTCCGCCTACTGCACCTAAAAGTACACTGTCAGATGCTAAGCAGCCCTCAACGGTTTCCTTTGGTAGTGGCTCACCTGTTGCATCTATTGCGCATCCACCAATTAAGTATGGTGTAAAGTTAAATGTATGATTATATTTTTTGCCGATTGCTTCTAAAACTCTTACTGCGCTATCGACAATTTCGGGACCTATTCCGTCGCCTTTTAATAATGCTATATTATAATTCATCTTTATTTTCCTCTTTTTCGTTTTCTATGTGTATGTAGGATTTTATAAACTCTTTAATTTCTTCTGCTTGTTTTTTGTTTCTTGTATAAAACAAAATCTTTTCTTCGTTATTAAGAAAAATTTCTGCTCCGCTCACATCTAAACTTCTATATCTTTCTCGATGGTAGACACTAATTCTTTTGATATTATGGAAATTAATTTGTCTTTTAAATATGTATAAAATATACAATTCTTTATTATTAATATCAAGTATAATTTTTCCCACAAATGTATGAAGAAATTCTTTAAATACAGTTGCAAAAATAATTATATAAAATAGTATAGATACACAGCCAAAAGCTAAACTATCAATTAATTCACTGACTGATAAAAGAAAGAAAAACATTAGCAAAAGCGCTGACAAAAACAAAATATATAATGTATTTAATGGACGGTTTTTTCTTTATATAAATTTTTCCGTCAATATCCAAAATTTTCAAAGTGCTTTTTTCACTCATACACATTATCCTCGTTTTTGGTTTCTATTTGTATGTAGGATTTTAAAAGTGTTTCTAATTCCTCTGCCTGTTTTTTACTTGATGTTTGCATTATAATTCTCTTACCTGTATCAAGCTGTATAATTATTCCGTGTCTGTCTATTCCTTCATTGTCTTCTTTATGATAAAGCTTGATATTAGTGATTTCATTAAAATATCTTGCACGCTTAATTGGATTATAGATTAATAAAGCTTTACCGTATTTATCAATAACTACTTTACCAAAAAATGCTTTTATTGTGTAAGTTAGATTTGTAAACACGCATAACGCATAAACGGTAAGAAACAGATAAAAGAATTTATCTTGCGTTATATCAATTTTTTCGACAACTAAAATCGGTAAAATTATTGTTGCAAGCCAAACAAATATTGTTATTACAACGCTACTTAAATTAGGCTTCTTTTTAACCGTAATTCGTCCGTCCTGCTCAACAATTTTCAATGTGCTTTTTTTCATTTATTATTTTAATTCTCCCTTTTTGATAGACTCAATAAGTCCACCGTTTTGGATGATTTTTTGAATAAATTCCGGGAATGGTTGGGTTTTATATTCTTTATTTGTTGTAAGGTCATAGATTACGCCGTTATCAAGGTCGGCTTCTACCTTGTGTCCGTCCTCAATTGCTTCCGCCGCCTCGGGACATTCTACGATTGCAAGACCGATATTGATTGAGTTACGGTAGAAAATTCTTGCAAATGTTTTTGCAATTACAAGAGAAATACCACTTGCTTTAATTGCGATTGGTGCGTGTTCTCTTGATGAGCCGCAACCGAAGTTGTAGCCTGCTACCATAATGTCACCTTGTTCAACCTTTTTAGTAAAGTCCTTATCAATATCTTCCATACAGTGGGAAGCAAGCTCCTTATGGTCACTTGTATTTAAGTATCTTGCAGGGATAATTACATCTGTATCTACATTATCACCGTATTTTATAACTTTTCCTGTAAATTTCATTTTTGTTACCCCTTTCCTTATAATTTGCTTGGATCGG
>JAFQAM010000224.1 GCA_017416885.1 Clostridia bacterium
ATATCGTGTGCGCTTGCTCTGCCAATTTCTCCGCGCGGTGACCACATTTTTACGATTTTTTCGTTATTATCGTAGTTGAATATGATGTAATCACTCATATCCTCGTTTGCTCGAAGGATAAAGGCGGCGGCTACTGCTTCAAGTGAGAACGAAACTGAGCAGTTAAAATCAGCTGCGCTCTTGTTTGATAAGATGTATCCGTCTCCTGCTGGGCTTGTAGCGATTATCTCTGAGCCCTTTGCAATCCAGTTTCCCGAAATTATTCCGTCCGCGTTAAACGGTATATCCGTTTCAGGTGAGCTTTGGTGAACTGTAATACTAATTGCTTTTTGCTGATTTCCGCAGGATGCAATTAATGTAGCTTTTCCTGATTTTAATACCTTTACGATAACTCCGCCTGTTGTGTTTTCAAGAGATACAACATCGTTACCTGCTTCAAGTGTCCAAGTAATTTGTTGTCCTGAGGTTGAGTATCCCGTTACCTGTTTTTCTGTAGTGATAGTTGTATCAAGCTCAAGTGCTTCGTCACTTACATATAACACCGTTTCGCCGTCTACTACCTCGCCTGTACGCCATACAGAAGCAATTTCATTAACCTCAAGGTTTTTAATAGTTACCTCGCCACCTACGGAAAGCTCTGATTTTACAGAATAGGGTGAAGCAAGTGTTAATACATAGAATGGAATCTTAAAGTCATCACAGAATACTTCAACACCGCCGTTATCTGACAAGATGTAGAAGCTTTGCTTATCGAAGCTTCTTGGCCCTGATGTAAACTTGAAATGATAGTCTCTGATGCTTAGTCCTGCTGATGAGGTAAATCTACGGTCTACAAAATAGCCGTCCTCTTTATTCCATCCAATTTCTGTATATTCATCATCTCCTACATTGATTTTAATTGAAATTGGTTCGTTGTTAGGATTGTCAATGCTTAAAAGCATTTCAAAAATATGTGTATTTATATTTGCGAATATATTCTCTGTTAATTTGTCAATTGTTTTATCTGTTAAATCTGTTAAGGTTAATAAATTATTCTTTTTAAATGCTGTGCTATCCTTAACAATAGGTGTTTGAGTTAAAATATATCCGTCGCCCTCGGTAGCTAAGCCCCAAATAACAGGGATTGTCATACCGCTTCCGTTCCATACCTTTCTTACTTTTGCATAAATGCCGCTATCGGTATCTGCAGGAACGCCTGCAAACCAGCTAATTGATACAACCTTGCCGAAATATTCGCTCTTCTCGTCTCTAATGCTAAATGTTTGAGTAGCATAAGAGTCGGGACCAAAGTCCATTTTTTGAATATCGCCTTGATCGATTTGTCCGCCGTCCTTATCGGTAAATATGATATTATTTCCGTCGTAGGACATCTTGCCTACTATGTATTCTCTTGCAGTTAAGGTAAGCACTGTGTAAAGCTCACCGTCATCTGCGGTTAAGGTAACAACATCAGGACATTCAGGAACAAATGCACTGAATTGACCTGCATATGACCAATCAAGAAGGTTTTCGGATTTCATAAACCAAACCTTATTTTCCTGTTGGCCTGTAACAACCATTCCCCACGCGGTTGTTTTGCCGTCTTCAACTCTTACAGGGAAAACCTTAGGGTCACGGCAAGCAACCTTATGGAAATTCCGTCAGGCGCGGTTGCAGTTGTTTGAGGTATAATCTTACGCTTTGTCCATGTCATACCGCTATCATCACTTGACATAATCATTTGGTCCTGCATTCCACCGTCGCGTGTGTAGAATGCAATAATACCGTTGCCCTCGCCATTAGGGAACCAATTAAGTGCGTCTATTGCTGCGCTATCGCCCTTTCTGTATTCATATGCTGAGCCTGACCACATATAGCCTGCGCCTGTGCCCCAGTCCTCATCAGGGAATAAGCAGATAGGAAGAAGCTCCCAATGTGCAAGATCCTTACTTCTCGCGTGTCCCCAATACATATCGCCCCAATAGTTATTGTATGGATGGTGCTGATAGTATATATTGTAATATCCGTCGTAGTAAATTAATCCGTTAGGGTCATTGTTCCAATGGGCATACTGTGAAAAATGATATTGGTTACGGTAAAGCTCTGTGTAATATGAATAGTCGCTCTTGCCGTAGTAAATATCGTCAAATTTAACCTTTGAATTGAAGCAATTAAATCCGATATTGCCTCCATCATAGGATACTCCCTCGGGAAGCTTTTCTAAGTTATTAAGATTAATTGTATTGTCAATACCAAATCTGCGAATATTGTCTGCATAAAATTCTGCATAAACACCGTCATCCTCAGGTGTAATAACAACCTTTAGTTGAACCTTATCTATATTTGCTACCTTAGAGCCAACTAAGCGCTTTTCGCTCTCTGTCATTTTATCGTTTCCGATAAAGTAATCTGTTAAAAGCTCTACTGCAGTTGTTTTACCGCCGTCAACGGTAAAATAAAGTAGCTTTACAAGATTTGCCTGTCTGTCTACATTGAATACATAATAGTGTGAGCCATCCTCTGCTCCAAATGCAAGACCTGCTGCAACACCGTTTTCAAAGGAAACGATTGCGGTGTAAACAAATTTATCATCTACGCCGTATGTTGTTTCTAAAAGATTAAAGCTATCAGTGGTGCTTTCCATACTAACATCGTTAGCTATAGGCTCGTATTTTGTAATATCTTCAAAGTTGACATCGTTTTTGTTGTCTTCAGCCTTATCGGTATTTTCTGTTGTGTTGCTTGTGTTAGTATCTACAACGCTTGA
>JAFQAM010000225.1 GCA_017416885.1 Clostridia bacterium
AAGCGCTCTACCAAGCTGAGCCACACCCCGATTGGTGTAAAACGATATTTTTTTGTAAGTGGTCAAACATGTGGTCAGACCGAAGATTTGATGACTTTTCGACATTCGGGAGAGCAGAAAAAGTCAGTGTTTTCAAGGGTTTTCGGCTCTTCTCGAAAATTCTACGCCGAGAACGGTGATTGAGTCCCGAACCATGCGCGCTACCAGCTGCGCTACACCTCGATAATGGCACTACATATCGTAGCGCTTTTATTTCAATGTAATTGAATCGGCATTTAAAAGGTCGTGGGCGTTGATTGTGCTATCAGCGGGGATGATTTTTTTAGCACCGCATTTTTTGCAATTGATTGACACAAAGTCGCTCATTATATCCACAACAAAATCACCATCGTTGTTTTTGCAGTTGCAATAAATTTTACCCTCGTCGTGAAGGTCGGCAATTACAAAGCGCACGATATCTAAAATCTGAGGATCAACCAAATTGAGATCGTTTTCCTTTGATTTAATCTGATCAATTGCATAGTCGCCAAGCATTTTTGTAATTTCCTCATTGGAATGCTTAATAGCCTCGCTTACCTTATCCTCGTTACCGATGAAGCAAATATCAATACCGCAAAGAGAGCAGGGAATAACAAATATATCACTGTTAAAGAAAACATTTTTAGATAAAATATAATCGTGAGGACGGGGACAAGAAACGCAAGGCACGGTTAGTCTGAAGCCTCCGTCACTTGATTTCTGAATTGTCATATGACTTTCGCCGCAATCGCATTTTAACTTAAAAAGCTCTGCATTTAATGAAAAAATACCGACTACGCTTGTTGGAACGCCTCCGCAAGCGGGGCATCTGTATGCAAGAGTGGTCTTTTTGGGCTCAATTATCATTTTTACCTCATAAATTCAAAAAAATGTTTATTTTAAATCGTAAATATGTTATACTGTTACTGTAATTCATTCGATTAATTTCGAGAACAGTGATATTATACTACACTTTTTTTTATTTGTCAAGAAAGGAATTGAAATATGTCAGCAATATATGATAAAAAAACCGACTCTGTTTATATCAGCTCGGGCGAGCTTGTTGAATTTGTGTCCCGCGGCGGTGATTTGGGAGCTAAGGATAGCCGCGGAAACAAAAACGGCAGGTCAGTGGTGTCTCACAAGCTATGGCAGAAAAAACCGAATATTTTAGATTCCTATTCCTTTGTGACAATATCCGACGGTACAAAAATCACCGTTTACTCATATCCCGAATGTCTTCATAAAATGGAAAAAGGGTATTCAATAGACTACATTTATACTGTGGATTATTCTCTTGATATTATTGATAACGGTCAGCTTGAAATCGCATTGAAAACCGCCGCCTGCGCAGGCTATATTATGTGCGAGCGACTTGGACTTTCAAGCATTGAAGCAAATGTTAGCTTCTACCGCGAGGGAACAGACGAGGAAAGAAGCTACAGCCAGAATATTTCCTATGAAGATTTAAAGGGTAATTTTGAATTGCTTATCGCGTTATTTTCCCCTTATGCTAAAATAATTAAGGAAAAGGGAAGTAAGGTAACAGAGCAGCTGGCATCACTGCGTTTTCCATTTGATGGCGGACCGAGAGAAGGTCAAAGAGACTTTATTATCGACACATTCCGCGCCATAAAGAGCCATAAGAGGTTAGTTGTACAAGCGCCGACAGGTATCGGTAAAACCATGGCGTCACTGTATCCTGCATTAAAATCCGTAGGCTGCGGCGATGCTGATAAGATTTTCTATTTTACAGGCAAAACCACCACCGCATTATCAGCATTAAAGGCGATTGATATTATGCGTGACCAAATCCCCGACCTTCGTTCAATTCACATTTCCTCAAAGGATAAATGCTGCGTAAGCTTTAAGCCGAAAGACAGACGCAAATGCGAGCCAAGATATTGCCATGTGACAAAGAGTTATTTTGAAAAGATAAATGTGGCGATTCTTGACCTTTTGGAAAATTATCGCACCTATACCAAGGAAATTATTGACGAAATAGCTGCGCGATATGAGGTTTGCTCCTATGAATTATCGCTTGAGCTATCAGAATGGTGCGAGCTTGTAGTTTGCGATTATAACTATCTGTTTGATTTACAGGCATATTTCAGAAGATACTTTGAAGTTATGCCCGAGGCGGACTTTATTTTTCTTTTTGACGAGTCGCATAACCTTCCCGACAGAGCAAGAGAAATGTACTCCGTAACACTCTTAAAAAGCGACTTTGTAAAGTTGCAAAATAAGTATCCTCAAATAGACGAATTTACAGTAGCCTGCCAAGGCGTGCTGAAGGAATTTGACACCTATCATCAGCTTGCAATGAGCGAAAAAATGGAAATTAACGACACTCTCTGCGGTTTTTATATTAATTCCCAATTAAGCGATGACTTTATTTTGCCATACCTTGATTTAATTGAAGCCTGTAAAAAGGTATTCCGCAAAAATGCAGACGATGACGAGCTTAACGAAATATATCAGAACCTGAAAAAGCTTCGGAGTGTGTGCGAAATTTACGATAAACGCTTTACCACCTATATAGAAGTCATAGGCGACGAGGTTAAGCTTCGCATAATGTGTCTTGACCCCTCATTTATGCTTGATGCGTGTATGAAAAAGGGAATTTGCTCAATACTTTTTTCAGCAACTCTGACACCCCTTGAATATTTTTCCGATGTGCTTGGATGTGAAAAATCAAACACTCTGTCGCTGAAATCGCCGTTTAGTCCCGAAAATCAATGCTTGATTTGCATAAGCAATATCAGCACAAGATATGATGACCGTGATAAAAGCACGGCGAATATCGCCAACATCATAAGAGCAATGATTGCAGGCAAAAGCGGTAACTATATCGTATATTTTCCGTCATATTCCTATCTTATGCAGGTTATGGATGTTTTTAAGGAAAGATATCCTAAAATTCCCGTGACCGCCCAAAGCCGAAGCATGTCCGAAAAAGCAAAAAAAGACTTTTTAGATAGCTTCGATGAAAAAAAGGAAGGCACCCTTGTAGGATTCTGTGTTATGGGCGGAAGCTTCTCTGAGGGTATTGACCTTCGCGGAGAAAGACTTATCGGCGCTATGATTGTAGGAGTTGGACTTCCCACAATCAGCACAGAATTAAATATTGTCAAGGAATATTTTGATAAAACAAGAGAAAACGGATACGCCTACACCTATACATATCCCGGAATGAATAAGGTTTTACAGGCGGCAGGCAGAGTTATCAGAAGCGAGGACGAGCGCGGCGTTGTGCTTTTGGTTGACGACCGATTTGCATCCCCCGAATACAAAATGATAATTCCCGAGTATTGGAATCATATGAAATATCTGACCAATGCCCGTGACTTGCTCGATACAGTAACAAAATTTTGGAAAAAATAAAAAAAGGTATTGTAAAATACATTTGTTAGTGCTATACTATTAAATATTTTATTATAACCATATG
>JAFQAM010000226.1 GCA_017416885.1 Clostridia bacterium
AAGCGTATACAATGCAGTTGACTTCATCTTAACAGCAGACGATTGGACAGCTGAAAGCGTAGCAAATGCGGAAATTTCAATCAACCTCTATGTAATCGTAAATAACGCAGTTAAATACATTACTGTAAACGGTTACAGCGATACAACAGAAGCTACAAAATATTCCGACATAGCATAATCACATAAACAAAAGACAGAAATTCGTTTGGATTTCTGTCTTTTTATTATTGAAAAATATGGGAAAATAGACATAATTGCGCGCTGACGCATGTCGATATAATTATCTGCGATAATTTTGATATTTCGTTACGCAAAATTTAATATATTTTCGCATAACGAAAATGAGAGATGCTAAATTAAAAGTACTTTTTGTCAAGCGTACGAAGCTGAATAGCCTCAAGAATATGATTTGGCTCAATAGATTCGCTGTTATCAAGGTCGGCAATCGTTCTTGCAAGCCTTAAAATTCTGTCGTGACCTCTTGCGGAAAGACCGAGCGCTTTAAATGCAGATTCTAAAATCTTAGAGCATTGCTCCGAAAGCTCGCAGTATTTGCGGATATGCTTTGCTTCCATTTGCGCGTTGCAGGAAATGGCTTTTCCGTTTTCACGCACCTCGCCTGAAAACCTTTTTTGCATTTTCTCTCTCGCCTTGTTTACTCTTTGGCGAATATCCTTAGAGGATTCCTCATTACTCTTTTTAGCAAGGTCGCTGTATTCCAATGAAGGCACTTCAATTTGAATATCAATTCTGTCAAGAAGCGGACCGCTGATTTTGGAGACATATTTCTTTATATCATTCGGCTTGCAGGTGCATTCCTTGGTGGGATGACCGTAATATCCGCACTTGCACGGATTCATAGCGCAAACAAGCATAAATGAGGTGGGATATGTAACTCTGCAAGCTGTTCTTGTAACAGTTATCGCGCCGTCCTCAAGGGGCTGACGGAGCACCTCGGTTACATTTCGCGGAAACTCGGGAAGCTCATCAAGAAATAATACGCCGTTATTTGCCATAGAAGCCTCACCAGGAACAGGGATTTTTCCGCCGCCTGCCATAGCGGTAGCGGAAGCAGTGTGGTGAGGGGACCTGAACGGTCTGTTTGTCACAAGGGATACATCATCGGCTAAATTTCCCATAATCGAATGCACCTTGGTTGTCTCAATGGCTTCATCAAATGTCATTTTCGGCAAAATTGAGGGAATACGCTTCGCTATCATAGATTTTCCCGAGCCGGGAGGACCGATAAGCAAAACATTATGACCGCCTGCCGCCGCTATTTCCATAGCTCTTTTAACATGCTTCTGTCCCTTGACATCGCAAAAGTCAGGCATATTATCCTCATTTATTTCATCGCTGAACTCATATGATACGGGAGTCAGAGTCTGTACGCCGTTAAAAAAGTCCACAATCTGCGTAACATTGTCAACACCGTAAACGGTAACTCCGCCAATAACAGCAGCCTCCTTTGCATTGGCGGCGGGCACAAAAAGAGTAGTCTTGCCTGCTTTTTTAGCGGCAGATGCCATACATAATACACCCTTTATAGGCCGTATATCTCCCGACATTGAAAGCTCGCCTAAAAAGCACATATCATCAAGAGAGGTATCTCTGTTAATAGCCTTGCTGCTTTTTAAAACGCTCATTAAAATAGCCAAATCGTAGGATGTACCCTCCTTAGGCATATTTGCGGGAGCAAGATTTACTATAACCTCATTATCGGGAAATTGCAATTTAGAGTTAATACAGCAAGCCTTAACTCTTTCCTTTGACTCCTTAATGGCGTTGTCGGGAAGTCCGATTATTTCAAAGCAGGAAAGCTTCCCCGTGGAATGACATTCAACCGTAACCAAATATCCGTCAATACCGAGAAGCCCTGCGCTGTAAGCGTAATTAATCATAAAGCACCTCAAAGCTAAATATATTAAAATTTTATCACAAAATACAACAAATAACAAGACAAAACGACAAAAATATGCTATTATATATAATGTAAAAATTTTAACACGGAGAATATTATGAAAAAGAATGAAATATTAAAGCTTCACTTAAGCGAGGAAATGGCGCGAAAGCTAACCTATGTGTCGGAAAAGGAAAGAATGACCGTTCAAAACGAAATCATATTCTTAATCCGCCAAAAAATTTCCTATTTTGAAAGAGTAAAGGGCAATATCACAAGAGAACAGCAAAACAGTGTTTCTCTTGAGCAGTTTGATGAAGAATAAAATGCGAGCATTTTATTCTTAGCCGTCAGCTGTTAGCCGTCAGCCGCCAGCCGCCAGCCCTCATTTTGCAAAGCAAAATATATCGAAATTTACGAAGTAAATTATAT
>JAFQAM010000227.1 GCA_017416885.1 Clostridia bacterium
TCGTCCCTCCCGTTACAGCGGTACGGAAAACCCGTACCCTACAAGCGAATTTAGCTCGGCGTGCCGAATTTACCTCGCGAACGCGAATTTAGCTGTTGCCTCTTAGGCAACAAAAAACCGCCCTTGCAAAACAAAAGCGGTAAATGTTTTTAGTTTTTTGGTGCAGGCTCTTTGTCCTCAATATCAGGTGTTAAGTCCTCACTGCCTGTTACAGTATCAACAACAAGGTCGCCTGAGCCCGTTGATGTGCCTGAGCCTGTTGAGTGATTTGTGTGCTCGTTTCCACCGAAAATGTCTGTGTAATCCTGAGTTACAAACACAACGATTACTAAGAGAACGAAAACAACTGCAACGATTGTAGTTAAAAGTGAGAGCTTCTTGTCGATTGACTTGCCCTTTGTTTTTCCAAAGAATGTTTCAGCACCGCCTGTTACAACGCCTGTGCCCTTTGATTTACCGTTTTGAAGTAATACCGCAACGATTAAGAATAATGCGGCCAATAATAATAGTATGCCGAGAAAAATATTCATAACTAAACCTCCATAAAGTTTATACATAATATACATGATAAAATGACAAAAAGTCATAAGCGAATGGTATTATAGCATAAAGATTTCAAAAAATCAATAGTAAAATCAATAATTTTTAATATTTTTTTCAAATAGCGAAATTTTATGCAAAATTTTTAGCGTTTAGTGGTTAGTGATTAGCCGCCGGCAGTTAGCCGCCAGCAGCCAGCCGCCAGCACGCAATGCTATGCATTTCATTTAAAAATACTATTTGTTAGCAAATTCAATTTAAAGCGGGATGTCGAGGACGCCATCCCCTACATTTCGATATATTTGCTACGCAAATTCGATATAGCCTACGGCTTCGATATATTTCGCAAGCGAAATTCGATATATTTTGCTTCGCAAAATGAGAACTGTCGGCTGACTGCTGACCACTGACCACTACGAATAATCGTGCCGATTATTCGTAAATTGGATACTTTTCGCAGATTTTTGTAACCTCGGCTCTTATATAGTCAGCCTTTGTTTCAAACTCGGTAGCGCAAAGCTTAATAAGCTTACCGATAGTAACCATATCCTCCTCCTTAAGACCGCGTGATGTAACGGCAGGAGTACCGATTCTTACGCCGCTTGTAACAAATGGCTTTTCAGGATCGTTAGGAATAGCATTTTTATTTACTGTAATATATACCTCGTCAAGTCTCTTTTCAAGCTCCTTACCTGTAATCTTGAATGGACGAAGGTCAAGAAGCATTAAGTGATTGTCAGTGCCGCCTGAAACTAAATCGAAGCCTTCCTCAAGAAGTGTCTTAGCAAGAGCTTGCGCATTCTTTACAATTTGCGCCTGATATGCTTTGAAATCATCGCTTAAAGCTTCGCCGAAGCATACTGCCTTAGATGCGATTGTGTGCATAAGAGGACCGCCCTGTGTGCCCGGGAATATAGCCTTGTTGATTTTCTTTGCGATTTCCTCATCGTTAGTAAGGATAAGACCGCCGCGTGGACCTCTTAATGTTTTATGGGTTGTGGTTGTAACAACATCTGCATATGGAACAGGGGATAAATGCTCGCCTGCAGCCACAAGTCCCGCAATATGCGCCATATCTACCATAAAGTATGCGCCAACCTCTTTAGCGATTTTTGAAATTCTTTCAAAATCAATTGCTCTCGGATAAGCGGATGCGCCTGCTACGATCAGCTTTGGCTTGTTTTCCTTTGCAAGTCTTTCCATTTCGTCATAATCGATAAAGCCCTCATCGTTTACGCCGTACGGAACAAAATTATAATAATTACCTGAAATATTAACAGGGCTACCGTGTGTTAAGTGTCCGCCGTGGGCTAAATTCATACCCATTACAGTGTCGCCCGGCTTGATTAAAGCAAAGTAAACCGCTGTATTTGCTTGCGCGCCGCTGTGCGGCTGTACATTTGCGTAATTTGCGCCGAAAAGCTTGCACGCTCTTTCAATTGCGATATTTTCAACTACATCAACGCACTCACATCCGCCATAGTAACGCTTTGCAGGATATCCCTCTGCGTATTTGTTTGTAAGCGGTGTGCCCATAGCGAGCATTACTGCTTCTGATACAAGATTTTCTGATGCGATAAGCTCAAGACCTCTTTTTTGTCTTTTAAGCTCGCTGCTTACAGCCTCGCCAACCTCTTTGTCGCACTCGGTTAATTTTTTGATGATTTCGGATACCATGGTAGTCCCTCCTAAAATATATACGAAAATTTTAATATCAAAATGATAAAGCATAATTGCAATAATTATACAATAAATCGCATAAAAAATCAATAGCAAATTTAACCGAGCGCGTTTTTTGTGCTAAAAAACCAAGAAAATCGAAAAAACAGGGGATGGAGTGTCTAATTTTCCCAAAAAACCTGAAAAAATTTATTGACAAATAAAATATATTATAGTATAATTATAACAACGAACAGTATGTATCGAATATTTTTTGGAGGTAGTTTTATGAATTTATTTACTTGTTTGTTAAATCAAGCGGTAACACTTTCAATTTTCCATGTTAGCCCATGGCTATTTGGCGTGATTGCTGTTATTACGCTTGCGTTGGGAATTGTTCTGTTCACAGTTCGTCCAACAATCACTTATGTGGATACAGAGGGCGATGTTGTTATCCACAAGGAAAAGCATCCGCTTTGGAAAAAGGTAAAGCTTCACGGCTCAGCGAAGAGTGGAAAGAAGCTTATCGGTTGGTCAAAGGTTCTTGGTAAGTCAACACCAATTGATAAAACAGCGGTTCGCTTAACCCGTTCAATTACTCTCTATACAATTTGGGAGGATATTGAAGTAAACAGCGCAGTTTCTATTGAGTTTAATTACATGGATTCCGACGAGGATGTAGTTGTAAAGAAGGAATTCTTCGTTCTTAACACCAAGCTTCCCGATGAGCAAATCGACGGCGTTGAAATCGATGGCTGGGGCTTTGCTCCCGATGAGGCTCCTATCCTTACAAAGGATGATGTTGAGGCAACATTTGTAATTAATCTTTATCCAATATTCGAGGAAAGCCCTGTTAGCCAAGCAGGTGTTCCAACTAATAACCAAGCTATCGTTGATATTCTCTTTACAGATAGCGTTGCTAACAAGAATATCTATAAGGAATCACACTACCTAAAGCTTTCATTACCAACTGAAAACGAGCAGTATGATAACTTCCTTGGCTGGGGATTTGCTAAGGATGGCGAAATCATTCTTGATAAGAGTGGCGCAGAGTCTATCTTTACAATCCAATTATTCTCAAGAGGAGTTCTTCCTGAGGAAGCGCCAAAGGCTGAGGAAATTGTTAAGGTAATCGAGGAGCCTGTTGAGGTAGTCGAAGAGGTAGCTGAAGAGGTTGTTGAAGAAGCTGCTGAAGAAGTAGTTGAAGAAGTAGTTGAAGAAGTAGCTGAAGAAGTAGCCGAAGAGGTTGTCGAAGAGGTTGTTGAAGAAGCAGCTGACGAAAAGACAGCCGAGGAAGCAGTTCAAGAGGTTGCCGAAATCGTTGAGGAGCCTATGCAGGAAGAGGTTATCGAGGAAGTAGCCGAGGAGGTTGCGCCTGAGGTAGCTGAAGAGGCTATCGAGGAAGCTCCTGCAGAAGCAGTAGAGGAAGTAGTAGCTGAGGAAGCTCCTGCCGAGGTTGTACCTGAGGTAGTTGAGGTTTCAGGCGAGGCTAATACCGTTGTTGTTCCTACATATTTTGATAACGAAGGTAATAAGATTGACATTAAGCTCAGCCGTAGCATTACAGCTAACATCATTCAAAGCGATGACACTGTAAAAGCTTACTACAACGAGCTTAAGAATCATATTCTTTCATATAAGGGCGTTAAGTCAAGAATCAGCTGGAAGTTTGACAGCTACAACAGAGGCAGAGATCAGCTCTTCAAGATGAAGCTGAGAGGCAAGACAATTTGTCTGTACTGTAACCTCAATCCTGATGACTTTGACAAGTCCAAGTATCACCACGAAAGAATTGACGCTAAGATATTCGAGGATGTTCCAATGCTCGTTAAGGTTAAGAGCGGTCTTGGCTTAAGAAAGGCGAAGGAGCTTGTTGATATCGAAATGGCGGGATTCAATATTGAAAAGAATCCAAAGGCTAAAGAGGTTGACTACATTTCACAATATCCGTACGAAGAAAATGCTCCGCTTATCGAGCGCGGCTTAATCAAGCTTTTAATTCCTGACGATGCAATCGTTGTTAAATCCACAAAGCCTGTTGCTGAGGTAACAGAGGAGGAAGCTCTTGTTGCAGAGCAGGTTGTAGAGGAAGTAGCTCCAGAAGCTCCTATCGAAGAGGTAGCTCCTGAAGTAGTTGAAGAGGTAGTTGAGGCTCCTATCGAGGAAGTTGTTGAAGAGGTAGTTGAAGCACCTATCGAAGAAGTTGTTGAAGAAGTAATCGAAGCTCCTGCCGAAGAGGTAGTTGAAGCTCCTATCGAAGAGGTTGCTGAAGAGGTAATCGAAGCACCTATCGAGGAAGTAGTAGAGGAAGTATTCGAGGAGCACGAGGTAATCGTTGAAGA
>JAFQAM010000023.1 GCA_017416885.1 Clostridia bacterium
AATATCCATCATTTCGCTTTCAATAGGAGTAATATCAAGCTTAAAATCTCCCGTGTGAAGCACCACGCCCCAAGGTGTAGTAATAGCCAAAGCGCAAGCATCAGCAATTGAATGGTTTACTCGTATAAACTCAATCTTAAAGCAACCGACATTCACCTTATCGCCTGCGCTGACATTATTTAATTTAACACTCTGTAATAGCTTATGCTCAATCAGCTTGTTTTCCAAAATTCCAAGAGTCAATTTTGTACCGTAAACAGGCACATTACAGCTTCTTAAAAAGTAGGGAAGCGAGCCGATATGGTCCTCGTGTCCGTGAGTTAAAAATACGCCTCTCACCTTATGAATGTTATTTTGAATATAAGTAAAATCGGGAATTACAAGGTCAACACCAAGCATATCATCATCAGGAAAGCCGATTCCGCAATCCACAATAATAATATCCTCACCGCACTCTAAAACAGTCATATTCTTGCCAATCTCATTAAGCCCACCAAGAGCAAAAATCCTTAGCTTATGCGGATATACCTTTTTAATTTCTTGCTTTTTCTTTTTCTGTGTCCCCACATTTTTTGTAGATTTTTTTGTAGTATTTTTAGCTTTTGTATTGCTTGCTTTAGTAGATTTGCTTTGCGACGACTTTACACTTTTACTCTTGTTTGTATTTTTACTTGCAGTAGTTGTCTTTTTAGTCTTATTCCAATTAGCTTTCTTTTTAGTCTGCTTTTCAGTTTTTTCTGCCATAAATTCTCCTTTCCTTTAATTTGCGTAAATGCACGCAAAAAGCGCCGTCACTAAGTGACGGAATTTATTATTGTCATATCACTATGTGTAAAACGGCCCCACATAGCGTAGCTGACAAGTGTAAACGAAATTATATTAAGCACATTATATCACATTTTTTGCTACAAGTCAAGCATTAACCGAACAGGAAGAAGCACATAACGGAAACCGCAACGCCAATAAGCATTCCAACAGATAAAACCAAAGGATAAAGCGTCTGCTTTTTCTGCTTCCCCTTTGATTTTTCCTGATATATTCCGTTTGCGATTTTTGTCGCCTCACAAACAATATCATCCTTATTCATAGAATCATATTCAGGCTTAATCACAAAATATGCTTCCTCGAAAATATCGCATCCCGTATCCTTTAAAAAAATTATTTTCTTTTGACAGCCCTTTAACATTCCAACCTCACACGATTTTTTTAATAGTATTTACCAAAAAGAAAATACTTATTCAAAAGAAAATCCTTGCAAGAATACAGGATAAAAATACAGATACCGCCATTACAAAAAGCGCGACAGGCATAAAATATTTTGTTTTCTTAATCTCCGAGGCTGAAAAATATACGCAGGACACATAAAAAACCGTGTCAGTAGAAGCCATAATAATGGATGCGCAAAGCGCAGCATAAGAATCCACACCGCACCTGGTGACAATATCAGTAAATGTCGCCAAGGATGCCCCGAAGGAAAGCGGTCTTGTAATTATCAAAGGAAAAATATCCTCGGGCACCCCAATTCTGTCAAATAAAGGCGCAAGCCAATCAGCCAGATATTCCGTCGCCCCCGAGGCTAAAAGCATATTAACTCCAATAATCAAGGCGCACATTGACGGCAAAAGCTTAATTGCGCCATCAAGCCCATTTTTCGCCCCACGCAAAAAGAAAGAAAAATAATCCTTTTTTGAAAACAAAATAATAACGCACAAAAGGAAAATAATAAACGGCAGTATATAATTAACTATCCCCATTTATTTTCCCCATCAGCCTGCAAAGCAAAATTCCAATAACCATACAAGCAAAGGAGCATATCCACACAGGCACAATAATTTCATATGTATATGTAGCGCCCATTTTTTGCCTTATAGCAATAATAGTTGTGGGAATTATATTAAAGCACGCGCACCCAAGCATACAAAGCATAATCATATCATTTGTTGCAACACCCTTCCTTTTGCCTCTTTCCATTTTAGAAATAGCGTTAATAGCAAGAGGAGTCACCGCATTTGATACTCCTAAAACCCCCGCGCTTATACAAGCGGTAATTTCCTCTGTCGCAATCCCGCTTTTGAACGCAGACGGAAAAACAAGCCTCATTACAGGCGTAAGCAACCTTGACACTCTCTTTATTATTCCGCTTTCCTTTAATATTTCCATTATCCCATTCCAAAGCGCCATAACGCCAATAAGCGAAATGCAAAGCGTCACACTCTTATCCGCCCCTTCTAAAATGCTTTTTGAAACACTCTCCATACTGCCGTTAAAAGCGCCGAAAATAAAAGCAACAATACATAAAATTGAGAAGCATTTACCAAGCATAATATACCTCGTTAAAAAATGGTTAATTATTCTAAAAAATATTGACTAATTGGAAAAAATATGCTACAATTACTTCGATGTTCAAATACATCAAATACCCCTATGGAAAGGAAAAGAAGATGAAATCAACAGGAATTGTAAGAAAGCTTGACGAGCTTGGCAGAGTAGTATTGCCAATGGAAATGCGTGTAACTCTTGACATTAAGCCAAAGGATCCGATTGAAATATTTGTAGAAGGCAATCAGATTATATTAAGAAAATATGAGCCAACCTGTATATTCTGTGGAAGCGCAAGCAACAATGTTTTGCTTAACGGCAAAAGAGTTTGCAGAGCGTGTATCGAAAAGCTCAACGCAACAAAATAATAGCCGCTCAGGCAAATATCCGGCCAATATTTTTTAATATTGGCTTGTTTTATAATTTTATTAAAATTTTAAAAAATTAGAACGGAGAAATTATGGAAGCCTTACTTAAATATTCAAAGCCTGCAAATTATTTTGAAGAAGCGCTGCCGCTTGGCAACGGTCAGCTTGGCGCTATGGTGTACGGTAAAACTCAGCTTGAAAGAATTTCAATCAATCACGATACGCTTTGGTCAGGCAAGCCAGGTGATACCTTCGTTGAAGGAGCTTACGAATCAAACGAAAAAGCCAAAAAATTAGTAAACGAAGGAAAGCGCTATGAGGCGCAAAGAGAAATTGAGGAAAATTTTACAGGCAAATGGCTCAACTCCTATATGCTTCTTGGTGATCTTTATATCGAAAGAGAAGGAGCAACAACCAAAACAGAAAATTATATCCGTACACTTGACCTTGAAAATTCAATTGCAAAGGTAAGCTATACCGAGGACGGAATTGATTTTACAAGAGAATATTTTGTATCATATCCAAATGACTGTATGATGGTAAGGCTGACATCCAATAAGCCCGTCAGCTACAAGATATCTGCCGATTGCGTGGGCAAAAGCGCGGTTACAAGATGCAGAGACAGTTTATATTTAACAGGCGAATGCCCGACAACCTTAGCTCCAAGCTACCATAAGGATGCATATCCGATTACATATGACGGTGACGGCGTAAAGGTCAGCGCAATTGTCAAGGCAGTAACAAACGGCACACTTGAAAAGGAAACCGAGGAAGCCGAGGTTGAAAGCACATTAAGAATTTTAGACTCCACCGATGTAGTGCTTTATTTCTGCGCGGAAACAAGCTTTATTTCCTTCGATAAGCTTCCAACCAAGGAAACCTTCTATGCTTGCATAGATAAAATGGAAAAGCTATCACAAAATAGCTACGAGGACATCAAAAACGCGCACACAAGTGATGTAAGTAAGCTATTTAACCGCGTGAAAACCGACTTCGGCGGCAAACCGAGCAGCCTTGACACCGACGAAAGATTGAAAAGCGAAAATAAAGACTTAGGTCTTTGCGAGCTTCTTTATAATTTCGGCAGATATTTAATAATTGCCGCATCAAGAGAAGGCTCTCGCGCAACAAATCTACAAGGCATTTGGAACGATAGCTTCTATGCGCCGTGGTCCTCTAACTATACATTAAATATCAATGCCGAAATGAACTATTGGCCTGTGCTTATGAATAATCTTGTAAGCTGTAATCTTCCAATTATTGAGCAAACCAAAAATATCAGCCAAAACGGTAAGGAAACCGCAAAGCGCCTCTATCACGCAGAGGGCTTCGTGTCTCACCATAATAGCGATATTTGGGCGCATACCACACCTGTCGGCAATAAGAGAGTAAACTCAACTCAATACGCATATTGGAATATGTCAGGCGGATGGCTATGCCGTCACCTTTACGAGCATTACGAATATACACTTGATAAGGATTTCTTAAAGGAAACCGCATATCCGATTATGAAGGAGTGCGCCAAATTCTATCTTTCCGTTATGGAAAATTATAACGGCAAGTGGATTATCACCCCGTCAACCTCACCCGAAAACAGCTACAACGCAGACGGACACCTTATTTATCTTGCAAAATATACAGTAATGTCACAGTCAATTGCAGAGGACCTATTTAAAAACTTGTCAAAAGCATCGAAAATTCTCGGCATTGACGACGATTTTACAAAGGAAATCAATTCAAGAAAAGACCATATCGGCATTTACGAAAAGGGAAGCGACGGAGAGCTTCTTGAATACGATGGCGACTATGAGGAAACCGATATTTACCACCGCCATGTATCTCACCTGTACGCATTCTATCCCGCTGATATCATAACCACCGAAAACAACCCCGAGGTGTCACAAATGGTTAAACGCACTCTTGAAAGAAGAGGAGACGAGGGCACAGGCTGGAGTATGGGATGGAAGGTATGTCTGTGGGCGAAGCTTAAGGACGGCGACCACGCGCTGAAATTAGTAAAAAACCAATTAAGATATATGCCCGCAAAGCCGGATGAAAACCACGATATGTGGCACGCAGGCGGCACATATGCAAATATGTTTGATGCTCACCCACCGTTCCAGATTGACGGTAACTACGGTGTATGCGCAGGTATTGCTCAAATGTTCCTGCAATGCGAGGACGGCAAGGTAAAAATCCTACCGGCTCTCCCAACCGAAATGAGCAAGGGAAGCATCAAGGGACTGCTTGCTAAGGGCAATATCACAGTTGATATTGAATGGCAAAATAACAAAGCAACAAGTGTAAAATTAGTAACACCTTTCAAGCAAACTGCTATAATAAATATTGAGGGCAAGGATATTTCCGTATCATTAAAGCCCAACGAAATTTATACAGTTGTTTAATTAAGAGGCTGTACCTCTTAATTAGGGAGGTACATATGAAAAGCTTGGGATATTATAACGGCACTATAAGTGAGCTTGAAGCTCTTAAGGTTTCAGCCAACGACAGAGCATTTTACTTTGGAGACGGGGTATATGATGCAGTAATGTGCCGTAATAATATCCCTTATCTTTTAGATCTACATATTGACCGTCTATATAAAAATTGCAGCATCCTTGACATTAACCCGTCAATCAGCAAAAAGCAACTTAAAAACATAATTTGCGACCTTGTCAAAAAGGTAGATGCAAAGGAGAAATTTGTCTATTTCCATATTTCCCGCGGCAGCCAAATCCGCGACCACGCATACGGTGATCTGAAGGGCAACCTCTTTATATCGGTAACCGAACGAAAAACCGATGATTATAAAGAGAAAATGAAATGCGCTCTTGCCAAGGATATTCGCTACGAGCTATGCAACATAAAAACACTTAACCTCTTGCCAAGCGTATTAACCGCCCAGCAATCAAAAAACAGTAATTGCGACGAAGCAATTATGTATAGAAACCGCAATTTCATCACCGAAGGCTCCCACAGTAATGTCTCAATCTTAAAGGGCGGCGCTCTTGTCACCGCCCCAAACAGTAAATATATCCTACCCGGAGTCACAAGAGCGCACCTTATAGAAATCGCCAACCAAAACGGTATTCCCGTCGAAGAACGCAAATATTCCATAAAAGAGCTTCTTTCTGCCGACGAAATCATAATAAGCAGCTCCTCAAAAATGGTGCGAGGCGTGTCCCATATTGACGGCAAAACCGTCGGCGGCAAGGACGAAAAGCTCCTTTCACTGTTCCGCGAAACAATATATAATAACTATATAAATGCCACAACCGTATAATGTCGCAAAGCGACAATTAATAAGGCTATGCCTCAATTTATGAAGCTTGCTTAATTTGTGATTGCTTTGCAATCAATTCATGTAGCCTATTGCAATTCATCACTCTACATACAACACAAAAGCCACCGTAAAAGTCTTCCCCTTGAGGGGAAGGTGTCAGCAAAGCTGACAAATGAGGTGTAGTATAACAAAAAGCCACCCGATTAAAATCGAGTGGCTCTATTATTATAAATAGAAAATATGATTTCCTATTTTAGCAAAGTAAGGTCTATTCTTAGATGCCCAGCTATT
Organism: Clostridia bacterium; assembly: GCA_017416885.1. GTDB lineage: Bacteria > Bacillota > Clostridia > Oscillospirales > CAG-272 > RGIG2000. The sequence continues at coordinate 6,262 of JAFQAM010000023.1, forward strand.
CGGCGCATACACAGGATTTACAAAGTACAAAATATTCGGACTTACAGTATATCCCTCAAGACAAACCTTTGCCGCAATAATACTATCACCGTTAGGTGTTTTGTAAATTGTACCGTTAGCAACAGGGCTGAACTGTACACCGTTTTTTCTGTCAAAGATTACGCCGTAAATAGTGTTAGGAAACTGAGAGGATCTTGTCCTGTTTAAAATTACATTACCTACTGCCATCTTGCCAAGAAAAATTTCCCCGCCGGCCTCAGCATAGATTATCTTAGATAGCCAATATACCTCATCCTCACGGTAATACTTATCACCCGATAAAATACCGCCGCTACCTCTTAATATATTAA
>JAFQAM010000228.1 GCA_017416885.1 Clostridia bacterium
AGAAGGAAACTTTGGTATTGCAGCCGATGGCGAGGTTACCATTACTGAAAGTGAAGTGCAAATCAAAGGTACATCCACAGCCATTTCAGGCATATATAACGCAAACGGTAATGTAAATATCACTGATTCAAATGTAGGAATATCCGTTTTAGGAACAGAAAAAGAGGGACTTACAGCAGGTATATTTACGCAAAACGGCTATCTTACAGTAAACGGCGGAAATCTTAAAATTATGGCGACCGCACCAATGGATAATGAATTAACTGCTTGTATTTATACAATGACTATGCTTCCATGTAAAATTATAAACGCAGATGTGCTTTTACAAGGCAATAAGGTATGCCTACTTGCACCAAATCTTACCGAATTCGGTGGCGAATATGAACTTGTAGCAAGTAAAAGCATTGACGGAAGCGAAAAAGAGGAATACAGTAAGGATAATATTACAACCTACCAGTATTTTAATATCCACCCATTCTATGAAGTAACCTTCGATGCAAACGGCTTAGAAGGCACAATGAAAGCAGTGGAAAATATTTACGGTAGCTTCCAATTACCGAAATGCACCTTTACCATACCTGAAAATGCTTTCTTTAAGGGATGGGCACTTTCCAAGGACGGTGAAATAATTGAAGATCCTGAAATCACTGTTTCATCAAATATAACACTATACGCAATTTGGGAAGAATTTACCCCAAACGACACTCCAAACGATACCCCAAGTGACACACCAAACGACACTCCACAAGACCATACTCACAATTTTGGCACAGAATATAAATCCGATGCAGAAAACCATTGGAAGGAATGTGCATGTGGCGAAAAAATTATGCTTTCATCACATGTTGACAACAACGAAAACGGTGGCTGTGATGTATGCGGAAGCACAGTATCAAAGAAGGGACTTGGCACAGGCGCAATAGTTGCCATAGTTATCGCATCCGTATTAGTAGTAGGCGGCGGTGGATTTTCATTATATTGGTTCGTTCTTAAAAAGAAAGTGAAATAATGAAAGTCGCTTCTAATCGCATTTTATTAACACTATTGTTAGTATCAATATTCATATTTGCATTTACACTAACCGCATTTGCAAATGAAGAAATTGTCTTTCTACAATAGCAGTGTGCATAATCGTCTTTTCACTAATCTTATTCATTCTTAAGAAAAAAAGCAATAATATTAAATATTAAAAATTGTCCCTTTGCCCTAAAAGGGCAAAGGGACATAATAATTAAGGAGGCATAAAAATGAAGAAAAAATTATTAGCAATCCTGCTTCTTTTGATTGCCACTTTAGTATTTTCACTATCATCTTGTGACCTTACTAATAAGGACAAAGGAAGCGACACAGAAATCGACACAGGAAATACCCCTTGCCAACACACCTATGGAGAGTGGGAAATTATTGAGACAGGCAACTGTCTTGCAACAGGAAAACATATTCGCACCTGTACATTATGTGGAAAACAGGAGATAACATTCCCGCTTGGCAATCATATTTTAGGCGAGCTAATAGAAGAAGCAAAGCCAACATTCTTTAAAGACGGCAATATTGCTCACTACAAATGTAGCGTCTGTAACAGGATATTTGACGAAAACAAAAACGAGCTTGACTCCACTACTATTTCTAAAATTGAACCAAAGCTTTCTGTTTGTCTTGATGGCGAGATGGTAGCAGAGCTTACCGTAGTATCATCTACAAGCAACTCAATTTCATTATCCGCTTTGGAGCTTTCAGTTACCTTAGATCAAACTCTAAGCATTTGCTTGACCGAAAAACCCGATACAGTATATGAATATACCGTGCTTGAAAAACAATTAAGCAGTGTAGGCGCCATTGCAGGTAATATAGATCCACTAACTCATAAAATTCGCTCTACCTCTGTATCTAATATTTCACTAACAATGAAAAATAGTGGAGAAATGGAGCTCTATATGGACGGTTATATCCTAAACGGTATTGTTATTGAAACAATAAGCTCACGAAGCTCCAATAAGCCAGCAATTTTCCCAATGAGCAAGGTTGATTATTACGGTAATACCGAAAAGCAAGCATATGTATTCGGTATTTTTGGCTCAGATAGAACCACCTCATTCATCATCAAGGATATGGATACAGGTAAGGTCTATGGCTATGACGATATCAGCGAAGATATATCTTGGGACAAATGGTCATATTCACGAGGCGATAACGGTGAAATTGTATTTGCAGATGTACTCACCGATTGGTGGATTGCATTTGATATAGGTGGCGACGAAAAAATTACCTTAAAGCGCTTTAATCTCCCCAATAATATAACGTCTGAGCTTTATGTTACAGGAACAATCGAAGAAGCCGCGTTTGAAAAGATAAAGCTTGACCCCGACAGTGACGAGTATAAATACTACACTTGGCCACTTTTTAACGGTGTCTTTTCAAGAACTGAAGTTTGGCTTGATTCTATTGATGAGGAAAAACTATACGTATACAAAGCAGTTATAGACGCAGAAAAATTCGACACCTTCTATATTCCTTTAGACAAGACAAGGCTGTTTTATAACCACATCTGCGAGCTAAGTGTGTCAGACGGTGCGATTACAAAAGACACTAAAAATGCTATCAGGGTTAATAAGACAGGCAAATATCTTATTGAATACCTACCCTTCTGCAATATAATCAATATATCCGATTACATAGAGCCCACTCCTGAACCCGAGCCAATAGAAGGCATTGTTATCGAGATTAATGGTAAAAGAGAAGCGATGAATTTTGTCACCTATCCTACCGATGAGACATCAAGCTATGTTTATGGCTATGTTAACCTTATAACAGGCGATAAGCTTATCATTCGTGATACAGAAAGTAATACCGTATGGGGATATGATGATATTACAGAGGCGCTTGGTTGGGATACATGGGACTATCATCGCGGTGAAAACGGAGAAATAGTAATCGACTTTTCAGCCCGTTACGGCATTGAATTTGATAATAACGGAGATAAAAAGATTAATTTAGCAAAAGCATTTGCTCCATATCACGGCGAGTCCTTTGGATTAACATTTGATAACTCCGACCGAGAGGAAGTAATTTTTGATTACCTTAATCTTTCTGACGGTGACAATCTTGACAGCGATTTTATGTGGTCCTTAACTCATACCACAACAATGAACAACTCCGATATAGTGGATTACATAAACGAAAACGGTCTTTATTTCTACTATACTGTAATCAATCTTGAGGAAGGAGAAAAATTCAACCTTAAGAATCTTACCGCTAATGGAATTATTGGTGCAGATTATATGAGTGATATTACAGGAGACATATATTCTGTTACCCGTGACGGTGACCTGGTTAAGGTACTAAAAAGCGGTAGCTTCTATATTATTTATTTACCTTCCTTCAATTCCTTCACCGTAGAGTATGTGGAGCAAGAAATATCAAACGATATTTATATCTATATCGGTGACGGGTATAAAACACTCACTCCGGATGAAAATGGCGATGTGAAATATGATGGCTTTGATGCAAGTGGCTCAACAACTATTACAGTTACCGACAGTATGTTCACGCCTCTTCCTATCATCATTGACGAGTCTATGGATAAGACACTTGTTAATCTGTATGTAACTGAGGGCTACTGTGTGGCTTACATCACAAAGAAAGGTACATTTAACCTTCGCTATAATGTAAACACTAATAATCTCTACATAGAAATTGTTGGTGAGGAAACCGTTTCAGTGCCAAAGGAAATATATTTCGCATTTGACAACAGGCTTTCTCTTAAGGAAAATAGTGAAAATACCGATGAGCTATGCTATCTTGGACTAACCGTTGAAGCATGGGACGAATTTAAAATTCGCGATACAGACCTTAATTATATTGCGGATATGACTCTTATAGAGGGAACGGCAGGCATTGTCACTGACGGCAGAATAATTACCTTCCAAGCTGGAGGAACCTTCGATTTTTATATTAATAAAACCACTCATCAGGTGCGAGTAACCGCTTCCACAGGTGGTTCAACAGGTGGCGAATACATTGATTATTCTAACGGAATTTATCTCTACCTTGACAAGGATGTTATCACCGTTTATCCAGATGAAGACGGAAATATAAAATACAATAATATTTCTGTAACTGATGACTCCAGCATTATGCTTGTAAGCAAGGACTATAAATATCTCCCTATGACACTTGATCCTTCTGTAAGCAGCTCGGTTGCCAAGGTATATTCAAATGGCGACACTCATATGCTGCTTTTCTATCAAATC
>JAFQAM010000229.1 GCA_017416885.1 Clostridia bacterium
CATAGCCAAGTAATTTTATCAGGCCGTAGAATGAATGACGATATGGGCAAATATGTTGCTGAAAATATTGTTAAAAATTTAATCAAAGCAGGTAAGGCTGTAAGAGATGCAAAGGTTGCTATACTTGGCTTTACATTTAAGGAAAATTGTCCGGATACAAGAAATAGTAAAGTATTTGATATTGTTAAAGAGCTTCGCGAATACGGTATTGAACCAATTATCGCAGATCCAACAGCAGATTACGAGGAAGCAAAGCATCTTTACGGCGTAGATTTTGTAGATATTAACACAGTTAAAGGCTGTGACGCAGTTGTTTTAGCAGTTGCGCATGACGAATTTGCAAAATTAACAATGGCAGAAGTAAATAAATTCTTTGGCGAAGGACAAAAGGTTCTTCTTGATATTAAGGGATTACTTAATAGAAAAGAATACGAAAACGCTGGATATAGCTACTGGAGACTATAAATTATGGGATATAAGCATTTAAAATTTCCTGAGGGCTCACTATTTTTAGTAACAGGTGGCGCAGGATTTATCGGCTCAAACCTTTGCGAAGCAATTTTGAATATGGGTTATAAGGTAAGATGCCTTGATGACTTATCAACAGGAAGCCAAAAAAATATTGATATGTTTATCGACAATCCTAATTATGAATTTGTAAAGGGCGACATTAAGGACCTTGATACATGTATGAACGCATGTCAAGGCGTTGACTATGTATTAAATCAAGCAGCGTGGGGCAGCGTTCCACGCTCACTTGAAATGCCTATTTTCTATTGCAAAAACAATATTGAGGGCACATTAAATATGTTAGAGGCAGCAAGACAAAACGGCGTTAAGAAATTTGTTTACGCTTCATCCTCATCTGTTTACGGCGATGAGCCAAACCTTCCAAAAAGAGAGGGCAGAGAGGGAAATTTATTGTCCCCATATGCATTAACAAAGCGTTGCGATGAGGAATGGGCAAAGCTATATACAATGCACTACGGTCTTGATACCTATGGCATGAGATACTTTAATGTATTCGGCAGAAGACAAAACCCAAACGGTGCATATGCTGCGGTTATTCCTAAATTTATAAAAATGCTTTTAAACGATGAACAGCCAACAATAAACGGTGACGGTAAGCAAAGCCGCGACTTTACATATATTGAAAATGTAATTGAAGCAAACCTAAAAGCATGCCTTGCATCACACGAGGCAGCAGGACAAGCATATAATGTTGCATACGGTGGCAGAGAATATCTAATTGATATTTACTACACCTTAACAAAAGCATTAAACAAAAACATTGAGCCAAACTTCGGTCCTGACCGTAAGGGCGATATTAAACACTCAAATGCTGACATATCCAAGAGCAGAAAGCTTCTTGGCTACGACCCCGATTACGATTTTGCGAAGGGACTTAGCGAAGCTATTGAGTGGTATAAGGAGAATTTGTAACTATCAGATAAAGAGAGGTTTAAAATGGAGCCAATTAGAATTCTTCATATTGTTACTTCTATGGAGCAAGGCGGAATAGAAAACTTTATAATGAACAATTATAGGTATATCGACAGAGAATTAGTGCAATTCGATTTTTTAAAACACCGTGATTCAAAGGATTGGTTTGATGAGGAAATTTTGAACTTAGGTGGAAGAATTTATAATGTTCCATCAATAAATCCACTTAAGCAAATCAAATATGATCATCAAGTTGAAAAATTTTTCAAGAATAATAGGGAGAGATATTCCATAGTTCACTCTCATTTAAATGCTCTCAGCACATTCCCTTTAAGAATAGCAAAAAAACAGGGGATTCCTGTTAGAATAGCTCACTCACACGCAGTGCCAACAATGGTTACATATAAGACGCCAATAATTCAACTTTCACGAAGTGTTATTAATCGCTATGCCACCGATGCCTTTGCTTGCTCTAAGGAGGCCGGAGACTGGTTATTTAAAAACAGAAAGTATAGCATAATTCCAAATTCTATTGATGCAGAAAAATATGTAACAGACGAAGTAGCACGAAAAGAGATAAGAGAAGAGATAAATGTTGGCGACGGATATTTGATAGGTATGGTGGCAAGCTTTAGAACGATAAAAAATCATAGCTTTTTAATAAATGTCTTTTCCAAGGTGTTAAAGCAAATACCAAATGCATACTTGGTTTTGGTTGGAACAGGAAAAACGCTTGAGGAGATTAAAAAACAAGCCACAAGTATGAATATAAGCGAACATGTAATTTTTATGGGTGTGCGAAAGGATATACCAAGAATTTTAAATGCATTAGACGCTTTCGCTTTACCATCTGTAACAGAGGGCTTTTCAATTGCAACATTAGAAGCGGAAACTATGGGCTTGCCTTGTATAGTTTCTACAGGAGTGCCTAAAGAAGTTAAGTTATTTGAAAATATGAAAACCGATTTTGTTTCTGTGAAAAACGAAGACGATTGGGTGAATAAATTAATTGCAATGAAAAATGTACAAAAAAATAATTTTTCTATTAGCGTATCTAACACAAACTATGATGTTAGAAAAAATGCAAAGGATTTGATGAGCTTTTATGAGCGAAAGTTCAGCCAAATAAGATCAGACCATTAAAGAGTGTTTAAAGGTGTTTATGAAAAAAATTAGCATTATAATTCCGGTTTACAATGTAGAAGCTTATTTGAAGGATTGCATAGACAGTATACTTATGCAATCAATGCAAGACTATGAAATAATTTTAGTTGACGACGGTTCAACAGATAAGAGCGGAAATCTTTGTGATGAGTTTGCAAGTAAGCGTGAAAATATTTTCGCATATCATAAGGAAAATGGCGGACCGTCTGATGCAAGAAACTACGGCATTGAAAAATCAAACGGGGAGTACATTGTATTCGTTGATAGCGATGACTATTTTGACGATTGCAAGATTTTGGAAAAAATAGTAAATGCGTCAGAAAATGGAAAATACGATATTGTTGCATATTGCATTAAATTCTATGATGCTATAAGTGGTAGACTTCAAGAAAAGCAATACTATGACGAAAGCATTAACGACTTACCAAGCCTTGAAAAGCAATTAAAGTATGTTATCTCCAAGGACCAAATGGTAATAAGCTCATGTGGTTATGCGGTAAAGCGCGAGCTTATAATTAAAAATGATCTGTTTTTTGAAAAAGGCATTGTGGCAGAGGATACAGAAAGAACAATGCGTATTTTCTCCTGTAAGCCATCAATTATTTTCATAAATGAGCCTGCTTACTGTACAAGAAGAGGCAGACCGGGCTCTCTTTCAACAGAGGCAGCAAATAAGAATGTAAGCGATTTGCTTTATGTAATAAAAAAGCATAGCGATATATTCAAGAAAACCGAGGACTTACTTTTGAACTATATGGCATATCAGTATTCTGTTCTTTGCGGAATCCTTGTAAAAACAGAGGACAATGAGTTCAAAAAAAGTATTCTCAATGATATCATTGAATATAAGTGGCTACTTGAATATGATTTAAGTCCAAAGGTTAAAAAGGTAAAGAAAGCATATAAGCTTTTGGGCATAAAAAATACCATAAAGCTTTTAGGCTTCTACTTAAAGCACAGGAGAAAAAAATGAGAATTTTAGTCATTTCCTCTACACCGTGGGATATATCAAATAGCTTTGGAAACACTTTTTCAAACTTGTTTTCAGGAATGGAAAATGTGGAAATATATAATATCTGTTGTCGTAATGGAGAAAACAATAACGATGTTGTAAGGGAAGCCATTCAAGCAACGGATAAATCCATATTAAAAAGCATATATAAGCTTGGATATGATCCGTTTTGGAAAATGGAGATTGCTTCTCAAAGTAAGGAAAACCAGGAGATATCTGAAGCAGCAAGAAAGAAGCGCAAGCCTATATATTTCTTTATTAGAGATATGATTTGGAAAATGGGCAGATTTAAAAAAAGCAAAGCTTTAAATAGCTTTTTAGAAAGCATTAAGCCCGATTTAATATATTTGCCAATTTATGCACAGCATTATATGTGTGATTTTCAAAGCTACATAGTTGATAAATTAAATGTGCCTGTTGTTGGGCATATAAGCGACGATGTGTATGGAATGAAGCCAAATATTAAAGGCTTTGAAAAATCACGCAGAAAAAAGCTGCAAAAAAAAATAGAAGCATTAATAAAAAAATGCTCCTACCTTGAGGTTTTTGCCAAAAATATGGCAAAGGAATATTCGCAGCAATTTGGAGTTCCTTGCTATTTAATTGGTAAAGGCATAAAGGCTGAGGAAATTTCCAAGTTAAATAAGAAAATTCCAAAAGATAGAATTAAGCTGATTTACACAGGCGTTTTAAGCGGATATCGTTTTGAAACAATGATGAACATTGGAAAAGCATTAAAAAATATATGTATCAATAATGAAATTCAGCTTGATGTATATTCACAAACAATTTTGACCGATGAAATGGAACAGGAATTAAACCAATATCCTCATATTAATTTCAAGGGAAAAATCAGCAGAGATGAGGTTGACAGAGTACAATGTGAAGCCGATATGCTTTTGCATATAGAGGGCTTTAATGACGAGGCTATTCACAGCTCTAAAATGTCATTCTCAACTAAAATCATTGATTATATGCTGAAAAACAGAGTGATTTTTGCAGTTGGTTGCGAGGAAATAAACTCTATTAGTGTTTTGAATGAACAAAAACTTGCAGTTGTAGCAACAAGTATTGGTGAAATACAAGAGCAGCTTGCAAGAATAATAAACGGCGAAATTGATTTTGATGAAATTTTATCAAATGTCAATTGCTACTTAAAAACAGAAAGAAATATTCAAATTATCCAAGATGGAATGAAAAATCGAATGGAAGGTTTATTGAGGGATTAATCAATGAAGGTATTGCACATAAACGCAGTATATCACTACGGTAGCACTGGAATGATAGTTGAGGATATACATAATTTATCTTTAGAAAAAGGTATTGATTCTTATGTTGTGTATTCTACTTCATCGAAGAGTGAAAATAGAATATCAAATCCTTATCAAATGGGAAAATCTTTTCCAAAAAAGCTACACGCTTTGTTAAGCAGAATTAACGGCAGACAAGGCTACTTTTCAAAAAATAGCACTAAAAAGTTACTTAATTACCTTGATAAAATAAAGCCCGATATCGTTCATTTACACAATCTTCACGCAAACTATATAAATCTCAATATGCTACTTGATTATCTTGCTAAAAAAGATATATCAACAGTAGTTACATTGCATGACTGTTGGTTCTTTACGGGCGGTTGCTATCATTATACAAATCAAGGCTGTTATAAATGGCAAGAAAAATGTGGCAATTGCCCCAAAAAGCATACTGACTTGAAATCTCATTTTCTTGATAAGACAAAAGAAAATTTAGCAGATAGAAAAAAACATTTCAGCAAAATTAAGGATTTAAATGTAGTTGGCGTATCTAATTGGATAAGTGATGAAGCGCAAAAATCAATATTAAAGGATAAAAACCATTTTGTAATCCATAACGGTATAGATACAGAGCTTTTTGTAAATACACCTTCGAATTTGAAGGAAGAGTTAGGTCTTGAAAACAAATTTGTTGTTTTAGGATTAGCTATAAAATGGTTAGATCCGATTAATAAAAAAGCATTTGACTATGTGTCACAAAATTTACCCACAGATTGTGCATTTGTTCTTTTTGGTTGCACAGAGGAACAAAAAAGTAATCTTCCCGAAAATGTAATAGGACTTGATTATATAAAGGACAAGGATACATTGATAAAGCTATATTCAATGGCGGATGTGTTAATTAACTGCACAAGAGAGGAAACATTATCTCTGATTAATGTAGAGCCACAAGCGTGCGGCACACCTGTTATCACATATAAGAATACAGGCGCAAAGGAAACTGTTGATAATATATGTGGATTTTCCGTGGAAACAGAGGATTACTGTGCTTTATTTGAAAAAATTATTGAAATAAAGGCAAGAGGAAAGAGTGCATACAGTTCACTTTGCAGAAGCTTTGTTATAAATAATTTTGATAAAGCATCAAATTATCAAAGATATATAGATTTGTACGAAAGCATATTTAAAGAGAAGCAGAAAAATAAATAAATTATAAAGGAGGGATTTTATGAAAATACTTTTGGCTTGTCCGCATTCAAGTGTTTTTAGACGATTTAGAAAAAATTTAATAATCAAGCTTAAAGAGTTAGGACACAGCATTGTAGGTGTTGGCTTTGATAACGAGTGCATAGATGAAATCAACGCGTTAGATATTGAATATCATTGCATAAATGATGCCAATAGAAGCTTAAATCCTTTTAAAATCCTTACCTTGAAAAAGCGCTATGCAAAAATAATAAAGGAGATTAATCCCGACCTTGTATTCACATTTATGCTGAAGCCCAATATCTATGGAGTTTTGGGGGCAAAAAAAGCGGGATACGATAACATATACTCAATGGTTGAGGGCGCGGGGGATGTTTTCAACAACCGCGGATTAAAATGGTATTTGATAAGACGATTTGTATGTCACGGTTACAAAAAATCCTTTAAGTATTCTAAAAAAGTGTTTTTCTTAAATGAAACAGATTTAAATGAGTTTGTTGATAGAGGACTTGTAAAAAAAGAGCAATGCGAAACGGTGCTTGGAATAGGTGTTGATTTAGAGCATTTTGATTTTAGACCTATTAAAAATTATGATAGCTTTTTGATGATAGCAAGACTGCTTAAAACCAAAGGCGTTTTTGAATATTGCGAGGCTGCAAAAATTGTAAAGCGAAAATATCCAAATGCAAAATTTAAGCTTTTAGGAGTGCCTTATACAATATCTGTAAACGATTTAAAGGAATACATGGAAAGCGGCACAGTTGAATATTTAGGAGTTACTGATGATGTGCGCCCCTATATCGAGGATGCATCAGTGCATGTTTTACCAACCTACTACCGAGAGGGACTTGTGGTTGTTAATATGGAAGCCTCATCAATGGGACGAGCAGTTATAACCTGCGATAATGTAGGAACAAGAGAAACGGTCAAGGACGGATATAGCGGATTTTTGGTAAAAACCAAGGATGCAACCGCCATAGCTGAAAAAATGATATATTTTCTTGAAAATCCCGATAAGGTTTGTGAAATGGGAGCAAACGCAAGAAAATATGCCGAGGAAAACTTTGACCATAAGGTAATTAATGAAAAAATCTGCAAAATTATCGGTTTGGAATAAATTTGCGTTAATATAGATAGTGTCTTTTTAGGTTGAGACAAATTAAGGAGTAAAAATGATCTGGTATTTATTAAACATAGCAATAATAACAATAGCATATCTGTTGCCCGCAAGGGAAAATTTATCTGATATAGGTCAAGATGTTGGACCTGTAAAAAGAAAAAGAGTGTGCGTCGTCGGCACAATCACTTGGATTCTGCTATCTGGATTAAGACATATATCCGTAGGTGCGGATACGCTTCAATATAAGTATTATTTTGATGCCATCCAAAAAACATCATGGAGCAGTATATTTGAACGATTATACGATAGATATATAAATGGTGCAGATATCAAAGACCCAGGATATCCTATTTTTGAAAAGATATGTAATATTTTCACAGACAATTACACTGTATACTTAATTATCATAGCGACAATATTTTTTGTATCTATGGGCTTGTTTATACATAAGTTTTCAGAAAATCCATATTTAAGCTACATTCTTTTCTCAACCCTTTTTTATAGCTTCTTTGCTATAACAGGACATAGACAAACAATTGCTACTGCAGTAGTAGTTTTATTAGGAACATTTTTAATTAAAAAGAAAAAGTTTATCCCTTTTTTAATTATTATTTTGTTAATGAGCACAATTCACCGTTCTTGCCTATGCTTTATACCATTTTATTTTATCTCAAAAATAAAAATCAACAAGATTACATTACTTATTTATTGGTTTGCGACTATTAGTGCGTTTGTTTTTAGATATGAGCTTCTTGACCTGTTACAATCAATTCTTGGATATGAAATGTATCAAGATTATGAGGGGGCGGGAGCAGGAACATTCCTATACTTGTTATTGGCATTTGGTATCTTAGTGACCTTCTTCTGCAGAAAGCTGTTAGAGAACGATACAGGAATAATTAGAATCTCAATCAACGCATTGATGCTTGCGTGTTTCTTCTCACCTTTACTTCTTATAAACCAAAGTACAATGCGTCTAATACAATACTTTTCATTGTTTTTATTATTGTTATTGCCTAAATTTGGAAAAATTTTGTCAAAACGCACTGACCGAACAGTATATAATATGATAGTTACACTTGTGTTAGTAGTTCTTTTTGCTATGACAAATCCAACATACAGATTTTTCTGGCAATAATTAAAAGTAAATAAGAGAGAGGAATCTAACAAATGAAAAAAATATTGCATGTTGTTTCATGTTTGGATTTAGGTGGAACTGAATCTTTTATAATGAACAATTATCGTAATATCAATAAAGAAAATATTCAATTTGATTTTTTGGTATTTATAGAGAAGGATTATCCATATTTGAATGAAATAAAGAGATTAGGCGGAAAAGTTTTTTTTGCAATAATTCCATCTGTGAAAAATTACTTTAAGTTCTATAAAATATTCAAAAAAATTGTTCTTGAAAACGGTCCTTATAATGCAGTTCATTGCCATGTTAATTTGCAAAATGCAATACCGTTAATTTGTGCAAAAAAAATAGGAATAAAAAAAAGAGTCTCTCACTCTCATGCTGCTACAATAACACAAGGCGGGATTTTGAAAAAAATATCAAATATAATCAAAAAGAGCATAGTCAAGAAAAATGCTACCGATTTTCTTGCATGTAGCCAAGAAGCAGGCAGTATCCTCTATGGTGAAAAGTTATTTTACCAAAAGGGCGTAGTTATAAATAATGGCATAGATGTTAGACAATGCTTTAACAGCAATACGGAAAAGATAGAAAGCTTAAAAAGAGAATTTAATATCTTAGAAAAGGGACCCGTAATAGGTAATATATCAAGATTTGATAATAATAAAAATCAAGAATTTTTAATAGATGTATTTAAAGAACTTTTAAAGCTTTATTCAAATGCTGTTTTGATTTTAGGCGGAATAGATAAAGGAAATTTGAAATTAATAGCGGAAAAGGTTAGAAATACAGGAATTGAAGAAAATGTTCGCTTTATTGGGCCACGCGATGATGTTATACACTGCTTACAGGTGATTGACATCTACGCTTTTCCGTCAATTCATGAGGGGTTAGGAATTGCACTTTTAGAGGCTCAAGCAGCAGGTTGCTTATGTTTTGCATCAAATGGCGTGCCAAGGACTGCGGATATGGACATAGGAAATGTTCATTTCGTAGAGCTATCCAAATCGCCTATGGAATGGGCAGACAAAATAGCAAATGAATATAAAATATATGCTAAGCCGGAAAAAGAAAAAATTCTTATCGCATTTGAAAATAAAGGATTCGATATTGTAAGCAGTGCAAGGGAATTGGAGAAAATATATGAAAAGTAATGGCAGAGTTTTTTATGTGTGCTTTTATTGCGAGCCCGAGGTAGAGGGGAAAATAATCACTTATCCTTCTGTAATTAGTAAAATTGATTATGTGTCATCAAGCATTAAAAGGCTTGGTAAAGAGGTTGTATTAGTGTCAATTGCTCCTTCAATAAATGGTGAATTTAAAGGATACGAATCAACTATTGATGGCAAGGAAAAGCACATCTATTTGCCTTCAACCAATAGCAAAAATAAGATTGTGCAAAAACTTAATTTTTTACTCCATAATAGAAAAATTACAAAGTTTTTAGAAAAAAACATTAAGGAAAACGATACCATATTAGTTTATCATTCTTTGTATAATAGAATGTGGTTAAAAAAGATAAACAAAAAATATCCGGATAAGGTAGTGCTTCAAATAGAGGATGTTTTTTCTGAAATTTCAGAAAAAACAAAAAAATTCAACGAAATAGAATGGAAATTATTTAAGCAAATGAAAAAATGCATTTGCGTAAATGATATTATAATTGACGACTTAAAATGCGTTCCTCAAAAAATGGTTTCTTATGGAAGCTATAATTTGCCTAAAAAATACAATGTGGAAAAAGGCGAAAAAATTAAACTTGTTTATGCAGGTGTAATTGAACAAGAAAGAAAAGCGGCATTTTTAGCTATTGATGCAATGGAGCATTTAACAGATGATTATGAGCTTCACATATTAGGCTTTGGCACAGATGAAAATATAAAAGCATTAGAAGAACGCATTGAGCAAGTTAATAACCAAAAAAATTGTAAAAGCATTACTTTTCACGGCAAAAAAACAGGTGAGGAGTATTGGAAATTCCTACAAGGCTGCGATATTGCATTAAGCACCCATAGCTATGACGAAAAAAGCTTTGCTTCCGCCGACTACACATTCCCATCAAAAATACTTACATACTTGGCAAATAATTTGCGCGTGGTTGCACAAAAGCTTCAAGTGTTAGAAAAAAGCGCGGTTTCGGAATATATTACATTTTATGATGAGCCGAACTCAATATTAGTCGCCGATGCAATAAAATCGATAAATATCAACGACATATATGATAGTAGAAAATTAATTGATATATTGAATAATGAATTTCTTTCAAACATAGAAAAGCTTTTATAATTAATTTGAAAGGAGATAAAGATGAAAAAAGTAGGAATAATAACATACTATGGGAAGAACTATGGCGGTATGTTACAAGCATATGCTCTACAACGAGTTGTAAAGCAAAACGGATATGATTGCAAAATAATTTCCAATGACTTTTTGAATATTGAAACTAAATTTAAAAAAGTTAAAAAAATTGCAAAAAAACTAATATATGTTGGTTTCAATTTAACAACATATTTTAAAAAACGAAAAGCAATGCGAAGATACCCTTTACAAAGAGATAAAAATGCTGAAAAATTTGAAAAGTTTCTAAAAGCGAACATTGAAATTGACTACACGGGTTATACAAAATACAAGCAATATTTAAATTCACCACCTCAATATGATATTTATCTAATGGGAAGCGACCAAATTTGGAATCCAAACCTTTATATGGATAATGGCTTTTATTTTGCTGAATTTGCGCCAAAGAGTTCCTTTAAAATTTCGTATGCATCAAGCATAGGAGTTTCAGCGGTAACAAAAAAACAGGCGAAGTTTATGAAACCACTCTTGAACGACATTGATATTATTTCAACAAGAGAAGATGATGGAGCAAAAATAGTGGAAGCGATTACAAATAAAAAAGCAAGAGTTGTATTAGATCCAACACTCTTATTAAATAAAGATGAATGGAGTGCGGTTGCTAATCCAATTAAATTTAATGAGCCATATGTTTTTGTTTATATGTTTGGCGAAAAAGAATATTATGAGGAAGTAAAGCAAAAGGTTAAGGAAATAACAGGATTAAATTTAGTGTGCATACCTTATGTCGCGCGAGAATTTGGATCAAACGATATTAAAGTATTTGACGCAGGACCAGCAGAATTTATAGGTCTTATAAAAAACGCGGCATTAGTTTTAACTGATTCCTTTCATGCTACGGCATTTTCCATTAATATGAAGGTGCCATTTGTTTCGTTATGCAGATTTTCAAAAAATGATCAAAAGGGAATGAATTCAAGATTAAATACAATTCTTGGAACATTATCTTTAGGAGATAGATTGATTGACGAAAATTATGAAATAACAAAAGATTTCTTATTTAATATTGACTTTGAAAAGTCACATAGAATTTTGGAAGAAAAAAGAAAAAACGACAAGGAATTTTTATTAAATTCTATTGAACACAAAAGGAGAAGAAATGTATAGTAGCAAAATTGATATTCCTGTATTAATATTATTTTTTAATAGACCGCTTCAATTAAAGCTGGTTTTTGAACAGGTGAAAATTGCTCGTCCAAGCAAGCTTTATCTTTTCCAAGATGGAGCAAGAGAGGGAAGACAAGACGATATTGAAAATGTAAAAAAATGCAGAGAAATAGTTGAAGATATTGATTGGGAATGTGAGGTTCACAGAAATTATCAAGAAAAAAATAATGGATGTGATCCTTCGGAATATTTAGCTCAAAAATGGATGTTTGCAACAGAAGAATATGGTATTGTATTAGAGGATGACGATGTTCCTTCTCAAAGCTTTTTTCCATATTGCAAAGAGCTTCTTGAAAAGTATAAAGATGATCAAAGAATTAATATGATTTGTGGAATGAATAATTTAGGTGACTACTCTGACAAATGTCCGTATGATTATTTTTTCTCAACAACCGGTTCTATATGGGGATGGGCATCTTGGAAGCGTGTTATCGATGAATGGTCAGATTATTCTCCTTTTGTAGATAATGAATACGGAGTGGAATTATTTACAAATTTGTATAAAAACAAAATGGATACAAAGGGCTATATAAATCTTTGTAGAGAAAGAAATAAAAGCGGAATTGCTTATTACGAAAGTATAATGAGCACATACGCAAAGACTCAGGGAAGAATAAATATTGTACCAACCAAAAATATGATATCCAATATGGGATTTATGGGAGAATCAACACATGGTCCGTCAAGCTTGGATATCCTTCCAAAGAGTACAAGAAAGCTTTTTAATATGAAAACATACGAAATTGATTTCCCAATAAAGCATCCACCATATGTTATGGAGGATGTTAGATATGTGAATTCGCTATATAATCCCTCAAAATTTAAAAGAAAAACAAAAGTTTTTTTCGCAAAAATGGAATATCTGTTTAGAAAATCAATGCATAAATTGTTTAAAGGAAAAAAATAGGATGGAAATTTGCAAAAGCAATAAATGTACAGGCTGTGGCGGATGTGTAGATATATGCCCAAAAGGCTGCGTTGAGTTGATTACAGACAAGGATGGCTTTTATACAAGCTTAGTGAATGAGAATGCGTGTGTTAACTGTGGACTATGCAAAAAAATATGTCCTGGCAATACTTGCAATAATAGTAATGCAATAAAAAAAGCCTATAAG
>JAFQAM010000230.1 GCA_017416885.1 Clostridia bacterium
GCAGACAATGTGTTCTTCCTAACACCATCTGCAACAGGTGACACAATTCCTGAATTCCCTAACGGCTACCAAATGTGCTTTGCTGACTCAGACCAAGGTACTGCTTCTGCAAATGTATTCAATAAGGATTACAAGGGCAAGAAGGTTGGTATCTTCTTCAAGGCTGATGATGACTACTCAGTAGGTATCAAGGATAATTTCGTTAAGGCTCTTGACGCTTCATTCGGCACACCTGCTATGGCTTCATTCACAGATGCTACTGCTTCTTCATTCACACAACAGGTTTCTGAGCTTAAGGATTGCGATGTAATCTTTATGCCTATCTACTACGATCCGGCTGCTCTCTTTATGAAGCAAGGTAACGGTGTAGTTAAGGCTGATGCGATCTACTACGGCTGTGACGGTCTTGACGGTATTGATGCTGTTGAGGGCTTTGACATTAAGTCAATCACTCAAGGCGTTTCTTACCTCTCACACTTCAACTCAAACACAACTGAGGGCGCTGCAAAGACATATATTGATGCTTACAAGGCTAAGTACAATGATGCTCCACTTAACCAATACGGCGCTGCTGCTTATGACTGTGTATATGCAATCTACGATGCAATGAAGTATGCTATCGAAAAGAACGGTGCAGAAATTGCTGTTAACATTGCTCCAGAGGATCTTTGCGAAATTCTTAAAGCTGTATTTGATAACAAGGACTTCCAGTTCAGAGGCATCACAGGCGCTGCTGAAGAGGATGGCAAGTCAATCATTACATGGACAGATGCTAACGGTAACGCAACAAACGGACATGTAAACAAGGCTCCTGTTTCCTACACTGTTAAGGAAGTAACAAGCGCTCAGTAAGGCGAAATACAAATATAATTTTGCCGACGCTTCTGCGTCGGCAATTTTGATTAAATAAAATCAAAGGAAATTAAAATGAAATTTTTAGAAACACTTATAAACGGCTTTAGTATCGGTGGCATTTATGCTATGATTGCCCTTGGCTATACAATGGTTTACGGTATTGCTAAAATGCTTAACTTTGCCCACGGTGATATTATCATGGTTGGCGCTTATGTTATCATTTTGTTTTTACCTATAAATCCTGTTGTTTCAATTATTGCGGCAATTGTGCTTTGCGCTGTTCTTGGTATAACAATTGAAAAAATTGCATACAAGCCACTTCGTGGAGCTTCTCCGCTTGCGGTTTTAATTACTGCTATTGGTGTAAGCTACCTTTTACAAAGCCTTGCGCAAATAATTTTTGGTCCTAATCCTAAGTCCAACAATTTATTTGAAATGCTCTTCCCTAAGTTCTTAGAGAGTCACCGCGGCGGTATTATTGCAATTGGCTCATTTAATATTAAGCTATCAACAATTATTACCTTGGTATGTATTGCGCTTGTTATGGTTGGTCTTACTCTCTTTGTTAAGTACACAAAAACAGGTCGCGCAATGGTTGCGGTATCTGAGGATAAGGGCGCGGCTCAGTTAATGGGCATTAATGTAAACAAAATTATTATGATTACCTTTGCAATCGGCTCTGCTCTTGCGGCTCTTGCAAGTACACTTATGATGCTTGACGGTCAAACAGTAAACTTCACTATGGGCTCACTTCCCGGCATTAAGGCATTTACTGCTGCGGTTATCGGCGGTATCGGTTCAATTCCGGGCGCTATGCTTGGCGGTATTGTGCTTGGTCTTATTGAATGCTTTGCTGTAATGGTTGGTCTTGGTGA
>JAFQAM010000231.1 GCA_017416885.1 Clostridia bacterium
TGCAATGTGTGTAAATGACATTATTTGCTGCGGCGCAAAGCCACTTCTCTTCCTTGACTATATCGCTTGCGGAAAGAATATTCCTGAAAAAATTGCAGATATCGTTGGAGGTGTTGCTGAGGGCTGTGTACAATCAGGCGCGGCGCTTATCGGCGGTGAAACAGCAGAGCATCCGGGTATGATGCCGGTTGAGGACTATGACCTTGCAGGCTTTGCGGTTGGTATCGTAGATAAAAAGAAGATTCTTGATAACACAAGAATGGTAGAGGGCGATGTAGTTATTGCTCTTGCATCAAGCGGCGTTCACTCAAATGGCTTCTCACTTGTTCGTAAGGTATTTGATATTGATAACAATCCAGCTTCACTTTATACACCAAATGAAGCTTTAGGCGGTAAGTCAATCGCAGAAACATTATTAACTCCAACAAAAATTTATGTTAAATCAGTTCTTGCTTTACTTGTAAAGGTAGATGTAAAGGGCATTTCACATATCACAGGCGGCGGCTTCTATGAAAATATTCCAAGAAGCATTCCAAAGGGACTTTCAGCTAAGGTAAATAAGAGCGCAGTTAAGGTATTACCGATCTTTGACCTTATCCAAAAAACAGGCAACATTCCTGAAAGAGATATGTATAATACATACAATATGGGCGTAGGTATGAGCATTGTTGTTCCTGCAAGCGAGGTAGATAAAGCAATCGAAATACTTAAGGCTAACGGCGAGGACGCATATGTAATCGGCGAAATCGTTAAATCAGACGAGGGCGTAATCCTATGCTAAAGGCCAATATCGCAGTTCTTGTTTCAGGTGGTGGAACAAACCTACAAGCGCTTATTGATGCTCAAAAAAATGGAATTATCAAAAGCGGAAATATTTCCTTGGTAATTTCCAATAATTCAAGCGCTTATGCTTTGGAAAGAGCAAAAAACGCAGGCATCGATACCGCAATTGTTCTTAAAAAGGAATTAGGCTCACAGGAAGCATTTGAAAATAAGCTTATTGAAATCTTAGATAACGCAAAAACAGATATAATAGTTTTAGCAGGCTTTATGAGTATTTTAAGCGCAGATTTCACAAATCACTATAAGGACAGAATAATTAATGTTCATCCATCTTTAATTCCATCCTTCTGTGGTAAGGGCTTCTATGGACTAAAGGTTCACGAGGCAGCTCTTGCATACGGTGTAAAGGTAAGCGGAGCAACAGTTCATTTTGTAAATGAAATTCCCGACGGAGGAAAAATCATTATGCAAAAGGCAGTTGAAATTATGGATGGCGATACACCTGAAATTCTTCAAAAGAGAATTATGGAGGAGGCGGAGTGGAAAATCCTACCTCTATCCTGTGAAAAAGTATGTTCTGAAATCATTAAGGAGAAATAAAAAATGAATATTTATAAGATTAACGAAATTTCCGAGCTTCTTGCAGGAAATACATATCCGGGCAGAGGAATTGTTATCGGTAAAACAGAGGACGGCAAAAAGGCAGCAGTAGCCTACTTCATTATGGGAAGAAGCGAAAATAGCCGTAACAGAGTATTTAAAGAGGTTGACGATAGCGTAGTAACTGAGCCATTTGATTTTTCAAAGGTTGAGGATCCATCATTAATTATCTATTCTGCAATCCGTAAATTTGAAAACAAGCTTATCGTAACAAACGGTGACCAAACAGACACAATTTATAATTTCGTAAGCGACCGCGGTTGCTTTAAAAAGGCTCTCAAAACAAGAGAGTTTGAGCCTGATGCTCCAAACTTTACTCCAAGAATCAGCGGTATGCTTACATTCAAGGACGGTGACTTTAAGTACCAAATGAGCATTTTAAAGAGCGCTGATGAAAAGGGAAGCGCTTGTAACAGATATTTCTATGAGTACGCACCACTTAATGGCTTAGGTCACTTTATCCATACATATGTATGCGACGGCAATCCAATTCCAACATTCCAGGGCGAGCCTGAAAGAGTAAGAATCCTTAATGATATTGACGAATTTACAAATGCAATTTGGGAAAATCTTAATGAGCAAAACAAGATTTCTCTTTATGTTCGCTACACTGACCTTGAAACAGGCAATGTAGAAAACAGAATGATTAATAAGAATGTAAAATAATCGGGGGGAGTATAAGATGACAGAATTTGAACTTAAATATGGCTGTAACCCTAATCAAAAGCCATCAAAAATCTATATGGAAAACGGAAGCGAGCTTCCAATTGAAATTTTATGCGGCAGACCTGGTTATATCAACTTCCTTGACGCATTCAACTCTTGGCAATTAGTTAAGGAATTGAAGGAAGCAACAGGAATGGCTTGCGCTACATCATTTAAGCATGTTAGCCCAACATCAGCAGCAGTAGGCAAAAAGCTTCCTGAAAAATTAAAGAAGGCTTGCTTCGTTGACGATATCGAGGGACTTGACGAAAGCCCGCTTGCTTGCGCATATGCAAGAGCAAGAGGAACAGACAGAATGTCATCCTTCGGCGACTGGATTGCGCTTTCTGATGTTTGTGATGTAACAACCGCAACCCTTATTAAACGCGAAATTTCTGACGGAGTAATTGCCCCGGGGTACACAGATGAGGCTCTTGAAATCCTTAAATCAAAGAGAAAGGGCAACTACAATATCGTAAAAATTGACCCTGACTATGTACCTGAGGTTCAAGAAAAAAAGCAGGTTTTCGGTATCACATTTGAACAGGGCAGAAACAACTTCAAAATCGACAGAGAGCTTCTTTCCGATGTTGTAACAAAAAATAAGGAATTTACCGAGGACGCAATCATTGACCTTATCATTTCCTTAATCACATTAAAATACACACAGTCAAACTCTGTTTGCTATGCATATGACGGACAGGCTATCGGCGTAGGCGCGGGTCAGCAATCAAGAATTCACTGTACAAGATTAGCAGGTACAAAGGCAGATACATGGCACCTTCGTCAACACGAAAAGGTATTGAATCTTCCATTCCTACCAACAATTGCAAGACCTGACAGAGATAATGTAATTGACGGCTACATCAATAAAAATGAAGAGGATGTTTGCGCAGACGGAGTATGGCAAAAGTACTTCACACGCCAACCTGAGCCATTTACCGCCGAGGAAATGAGAGCTTACCTTGATACAATTACAGGCGTTAGCGTAGGCTCAGATGCATTCTTCCCATTCAGCGATAACATTGAAAGAGCAAAGCGCAGCGGCGTTTCCTTCATTGCAGAGCCGGGCGGATCAATCAGAGACGATTTAGTAATCGAATGCTGCGATAAATACGGCATCGTTATGGCATTTACAAAAATGAGACTTTTCCACCATTAATCTTTTAACGAGGTAATAAATGAAAATTTTAGTTGTTGGCGGTGGCGGAAGAGAGCACGCCATAATAAGAAAGCTTAAGGAAAGCAAGGAAATAACAGAAATTCACGCGCTTCCCGGTAACGGCGGTATGTATAAGGATGCAAAGACCGTTAATATTGGAGCCAAGGATATTGACGCTATCGTAAAGTACGCGGTTGATAACGAAATCGACTATGCGGTAGTAGCGCCCGATGATCCACTTGTTTTAGGTTGCGTTGATGCGCTTGAAAAGGCTGGTATTCCTGCATTCGGACCGAAAGCAAATGCTGCTATAATCGAAGGCAGTAAGGTTTTCTCTAAAAATCTTATGAAAAAATACGGTATTCCCACAGCTACCTATGAGGTATTTTCTGATGCTGACTTAGCTATGGAATATGTAAAAAGCTCCGCATTACCAATTGTAATTAAAGCAGACGGCTTAGCTCTTGGTAAGGGCGTAATTATTGCATTTACAAGAGAAGAAGCAATAGATGCAATCAACTCTGTAATGAACGATAAAAAGTTCGGCTCAAGCGGTGATAATATAGTGATTGAGGAATTCTTAACAGGACCCGAGGTTTCTGTGCTTGCATTTACAGATGGCAAGACAGTAAAGCCAATGATTTCCTCAATGGACCATAAAAGAGCGCTTGACGGCGATAAGGGACTTAATACAGGCGGTATGGGAACAATCGCGCCTAACCCTTACTATACAAAGGAAATTGCTGACGAATGTATGAAAACAATTTTCTTACCAACCATTGATGCTATGAATAAGGAAGGCAGAACTTTTAAGGGATGTCTGTACTTCGGTCTTATGCTTACGCCAAACGGACCAAAGGTAATTGAGTATAACTGCCGCTTTGGAGATCCCGAAACACAGGTGGTTTTACCATTACTTGAAAGCGATTTATTTACAATAATGAAAGCCACCACATATGGCACATTGGCTGGCTGCGAGGTTAAATTTTCGGATAAATGCGCGTGCTGTGTAATAATGGCATCAAAGGGCTATCCGGAAAAATACCAAAGCGGATTTGAAATGGAAATTCCTGAGGAAATTGAGGAGCTGGTGTATGTTGCAGGCGCAAAATATGAAAACGAAAAGCTTCTTTCTGCAGGTGGCAGAGTCTTAGGCGTAGTTGATGTTCAACCAACATTAAAGAAAGCAATTGACGGCGCATACGCAAAGGTAAATAAAATCAAATTTGACAACGCATTTTATCGTCACGATATTGGAGCAAGAGCTCTTATGGCGACGGAGGAGAAATAATGGTATATCGCATTTATGTAGAAAAGAAAGCGGGACTTCAGAATGAAGCCAATGCTTTAGCATCCGAAATCAAAACCTTCTTAGGCATCAATAGCGTTGAGGGCGTAAGAATTCTTAATCGCTATGATGCTGAAAATATAACCGAGGAGCTTTTTGACTATGCTGTAAAAACAGTATTTTCAGAGCCTCAATTAGACGACGCAACAAAAGAGCTTAATGCAAAGGGCGGCATCGTATTTGCAACAGAATATCTCCCGGGCCAATTTGACCAAAGAGCAGATTCTGCTGCACAATGTATTCAGCTCATCTCACAGGGCGAAAAGCCAACTGTAAACAGCGCAAGAGTTTATGTTATTTACGGTAATGTAACAGATGACGAGCTTGCAAGAATTAAAAAGCATGTAATCAACCCTGTTGAAGCAAGAGAAGCTTCTCTTGAAAAAAAGGAAACCTTAAAGCAAGAATATGACATTCCAACAGAGGTAAAAACACTTGTTGGCTTTAATCAGCTTGATAAAGCAGGACTTGCTGCCTTTATTAAGGAAAACGGTCTTGCTATGGACGAGGACGATATTAAATTCTGCCAGGACTACTTTAAATCCGAGGGCAAGGATCCAACTATCACTGAAATTAAGATGATTGACACATATTGGTCTGACCACTGCCGTCATACAACATTCTTAACAACAGTTGACAGTGTTAAATTCCACGATGAAATTCTTGAAAAAACATACCGGGATTATCTTAATACAAGAAAAGAATTAGGCAGAACAAAGCCTATTAACCTGATGGATATTGCAACTCTTGCAGTTAGATATCTTAAAAAGGAAGGCAAGCTTGATAAATTGGACGAATCAGAGGAAATCAATGCTTGTACAGTAAAAATTGATGTTGAGGTTGACGGTGTTAAGGAGCCATGGCTCTTACTCTTTAAAAACGAAACACATAACCACCCAACAGAAATTGAGCCATTCGGTGGCGCCGCTACATGTATTGGCGGAGCTATCCGTGACCCACTTTCAGGCCGTTCCTATGTATATGGCGCTATGCGTCTTACAGGAGCAGCTAACCCACTTAAGCCTATAAA
>JAFQAM010000232.1 GCA_017416885.1 Clostridia bacterium
CCGTCCCGCGCAAAACACAGGCATAAAATATAGAATAAGCGGATGGGGATTTTATGAATGTGAGCATAGCTGGAATTATGAAGGCTATGAGGGAAAGCCTATTGAGGTGTATGTATTTGGCGAATGCGACGAAATGATTTTATATGTAAACGGCACAGAGGTTGGAAGACAAAATCGCGCCGATAACGGCGTGTATCTATTTAAAACCGTATATAGAAGCGGTGAAATCTCAGCCAAAGCCATTTTAAATGGCAAGGAATATACCTCGAAAATCACAACCGAAGGCAAGCCGAATAAAATCTCGCTTGTAAAGGAAAAATCATACCTTACAAAATACACCGAAAAGCCAAGCGAGGATATCGTCTGCGTGTTCGTAGAAATCCAAGATGAAAACGGCAAATTATGCACACAGGATGCAAGAAAAGTATTGTATTCATCAGAGGGCGCGGAAATTTTAGGCATAGCAAGCGGCGCATTAACCGACGAATGCATTTATACCTCAACCGAAAGATGCGTATATCACGGTAAATCACTTGTTGTTCTCAGAAAGCTGCAATCAAAGGCAAAGCTGATTGCAAATGCTGATGGATTATCTGTTCAAGAAATTTTAATATAATATTCAAAAGCAAGTGTGCTTCCGCTAAAATGAGGAAGCGCACTTATTTTATTGCATTATTATACGATTTTTATCCGAAATGTAAATTAAATGCAAACATTTATGCATATAGACAGGTAAACCTTGACAAAATCGCATATTTAAGTTATAATAAATTATTAAAATATATATATCATATCGCGAAAGGATTTTTTATGAACGATAATTTTATTGGCTTAAGAAGGAGAATTCTTATAGCAACTGTAATAAAAGCCGTTTTGTTTGGCTTGTCGGTTGGTCTGATAGTATCCTCAGCCATTGCGCTGTCACAACGGTTGATTATTGAAAGTGTCAATTGGCTTCTTTGCTCTCTTATCTTAGTCGGGCTTCTTTTGTTGGTAGGCGGAATTTATTTTCTTTTATCCTATCCTACCGAAAAAAGAGTTGCCAAAAGGCTTGATAGCGGTCTTGCCTTGAAGGAAAAGGTTCAGACAATGCTTGCATATAAGAAAAGCGAGGGCTCAATTTACGACCTTCAGAGAGATGACACGAATAAAGCTCTTGACGGAGCAAAAATAGTAACGATAGGAGTTAAAAGCATAATAGCGTTTA
Source organism: Clostridia bacterium (assembly GCA_017416885.1). Classification (GTDB taxonomy): domain Bacteria; phylum Bacillota; class Clostridia; order Oscillospirales; family CAG-272; genus RGIG2000. The sequence continues at coordinate 1,208 of JAFQAM010000232.1, forward strand.
CGCATTGTATTTTGCTTGGAGCCGGAATGGTAGTAGCAACGGCGTTGATTCCCGATAAGCCTGTACCACCTCCTGACCCACCAACGGTAACCCCGTTTGAGCTTACAGAAATACAAATTGATGCTATTGAGGAAATTATCCTCTATGTAAGCAACTCCGAAATGGACGAGCCCTACAAAACAAATGTAGCAGCCTCATTAACCTCAATGCTTGATGATTTAAAGCTTGTTACCACAGTTGAGGACAGAGATGTTATCCTTGACGCCACCATAAGCGCTATTTTGCTTGAGGGCGATAACTCATCAAGCGCGCTTGAAATAATCACTGAGCTATGGAGAACGGATTTTGTAACAGCCAAGCTTCTTGCAAAAGCGGTTAACTACTACGATTTACCCAAGCTTGACGATTGGGAAAAATACCTTGTAAAGGCAAATGATTTAAAATCAGCATTTACATATAAAGCGAACGATGAAAATGAGCCGACCGAGGAGGAAATTCTTGAAATAACCAAAATTCTGTTTGCAACCTCAGGCGAAAAAATAATCACCGCATTAGCCGCCTCAAAAATCAATGAGGACGATGCGCTTTATAAGGTGCTTTTAAGATTAGCGAGCGCAAATGAGGTTGACGAAAAATTCGGCACAAGGCTTTATGGCTATCAAACGCTTTCCGAGATTATAAATATTATTGGCTATAAGGATGCGCAAAGAGAGCTTGATTCCACCTTTACAATTCTTAATAACGAAATCTTTTCTGTGATTTCGCAGCACAGAACCAATACAGAAACAGCCGAATATGCCGTAACAAAAATATGCGCGCTATTCAGCTATCCGATACCTAAATTTGAAAGACCTCAGCTTATAGAATCATCCACAGATGATTCATCAGACGAGAATGATCCCGGCGGAGTGTCAGGCGGTATCGGCGAGGGAACTAAATACGGAAGCGATGATTTGGTTTACGATCCGCTTTCCAATACATATGTTGAATACGGTGTGATTATCGAAAAGTATCACGCGTTGATGAACGGCAAGGCGGAAAGCGGCGAGTACACTGAGGAAGAAAGACTTGCGCTTATAAAATACTTCGATATCCTATATAACGGCTTCGACGAAGAAAACGAAAATACTGAAAACGAAAATACAGAAAACGGAGAGAACTAAGAAAATGAGCAACACAGAAGTTAAAAACAGCGTAGAATATACCAAAGAGGTAGAAAAGGTAAAAATGTTCAGCGAAAAGGTTGAAAAGGTTAAGGCTGAATTAAGCAAGGATGTAGTAGGTCAAGCAGAAATCATTGACAATGTAATTATTGCCATCGTAGCAGGCGGTAATGTGCTTTTAGAGGGCGTACCGGGAGTTGGTAAAACAAGACTTGTTCGTTCACTTGGAAGAGTTCTTTCACTTCCATTCTCAAGAATTCAGTTTACACCTGACTTAATGCCGTCGGATGTAACAGGTACAAACATCGTTGAAAAGGACGAAAACGGCAGACTTAACACAAAGTTCCGCAAGGGTCCAATCTTTGCAAATCTTGTTCTTGCCGATGAAATTAACCGTGCAACACCAAAAACACAGTCAGCTATGCTTGAGGTAATGCAGGAGCACAAGGTTACAGTTGCCAATGTATCATACAAAATCGAGGAGCCATTCTTCGTGCTTGCAACAGAAAACCCAATCGAGCAGGACGGTACATATCCGCTTCCTGAGGCGCAAATGGACCGCTTTATGTTCAAGCTTATTGTAAACTTCCCATCTGATGAGGAGCTTATCAACATCGTTAAAATGACACAGATTACAATGGCTGAAACTGCTGAGGCGGTTATTAACGGCGAGGAAATCCTTGAAATGAGAAAGCTTGCTTCAAGCGTTCCTGTAATTGACGAAATCGTCTCATATGCCGTAAGACTTGTATCAAATACACATCCTGAGCTTGCTAACAGCTCAGCATCTACAAAGAAATATGTAAAGTACGGAGCATCGCCCCGTGCAGCTCAGGGCTTAATCACTGCCGCTAAGGTAAGAGCGCTTATGGAGG
>JAFQAM010000233.1 GCA_017416885.1 Clostridia bacterium
ATAGTAATTGTTTCCTCCTTAAGAATTTTCGACAGTCTCCTGTCAGTTAAGTCCATTGTAGCACACTTATTTTAAAATTGCAATATATTATTATAATATTTTTTAAATAAATATATATATTATATATAAATGTAGATTATTATTATTATTTTTTATATTTATAGGTAATCATTTCGTCCTTTAGCTTGAATATGATTTCGTTTCTCTTGTTTTTTATTTTTTCTAAAATTCCATAATCAACAAATTTATTAAGAATTTTTAGCGCGCCCTGCTTTGTCATATTAGAGCCGATATAAGTGCCAAACATTCTGTAATTAAAATAATTTTCAGGATTGTGTACTATAATTTTTTTTAAATATACAAGCTCTGCGCTTGAAAGAGTATCGCCTGTTTTTAAAAGCGCATCCTTTATTTCCTCAAGATTTTTATACACAAAGCTATACTTTATTGCGGTTTCAAGTATATATCCCAAAAAGTATGTTAAATCGTTGTTTGTTTCCCTTGTATCACTTAATGCTCTATAATAATCTCCCTTGGTATCATTTATTGCTTCGCTCATAAAATACGGCGCAACCTTTATGTTATTAATGTAATTAAGCCAAAAGGACACCATCCTTGCACATCTGCCATTATAATCAAAATACGGATGAATATATAAAATATAGTATTGGCAGATGTATGGAAGCAGATTATCGTATTCCTTAATACATTTTTCATCATTGGCAAACTCAAAAAGGCTATTCATACATTTGTCAATAACATTAAAGTCTGCGCCTTTATATTTACCGATAAACACCTCGCCGTGTCGCCAATAGCTTCCTTTTTTTAGCTTTTTATCCTCAGGTAAGCAATTTTCGCTTAGAATGTTATAAAGCCTTAAAAGATTTTCCTTGTTAAATTTTGGCTTTTCATTAATTATATAATGAATACCTTTAAACATATTTTTTATAATAATATCATTTTGATTGGTGGGATTATCCATTTCGCTAACCTCAGCCACTCTTTTGTGAGTTGTCGGTACATTTTCAACATTCAATGTGCCTTCAATCTCAGAAAATATTCTTGATATCATTATATCCTCTAAGCTTCTGTCCAATAGATAGCTATGATTAATTTCGTAATCAGCCAAATGAATACGCATATATTCATTCAAAACAGATTTTAAATATTCTCCGTTTACAAAAAATATGTGCTTAGAATTAAATGATTTCAAGGGACATTTTTTTATATACTCTGCGTCTTGGCTTGCTAAGCCATCCTTTATATCAAGAAACTCATTAAACTCGATTTTTGAAAGCTGTATGCCTATTTTTTTATTGTATCTTAAATCGTTCACCGAATAATATTCGTTTCCTAATATTATGGATTTCACCTTTTCTATATCCATACCTTTTCTCCTTTACTCATTTATATTTATATTGTAAACTACTTTTTAGTTTTTGTCAACCATTTTGCAAACTATTTCGTAAACTAAATTGTAAATCATTTCGTAAACTAAATTGTAAACTATTTATCAGCGATTTAGATGTATTTTTATTTCTTTTGCAAAATTGATGCTCTTATTTTGCACTTTTTGCAAAAAATAGCGGTTTATTTTGCACTTTTTGTTATTTATTTTTTAGTATTACTGTGGTACAATTATTATACAAGCAAATAAATAGCAAGGGGGACGCATATGGGGTTAATGTACTATTTAGTATTTTGCTTAATTGCAATAGTATTTCTTGGAATATTTTTGCCTGATGGAATAGGTGGTGAAATACATAATCCGTACCTTTTAATTTTTCTTTCTATAATAGCAATAACGATTTTAGCGGTCAAATTCTTTAAGTATTTGCATTTTTGCTTATCGGTTAAAAGAGAATTAAAAAAGCAAGGCTACGAAATCATTCATTTTAGTATAATGCCAATATTTTTAAGAAAAAAGCAAAGCATTATTGCAAAAAGCAAAGAAAAAACAGTGAATGTGTCGCTAATGTATGTTACAGGAAAGCATTTGACATATCATTTTGAAAGCATTTACAAGCTTGAATTATATAAATCAACAAGACTTGCCATAAAGCCTCGCGTAAGACAAGCAAATATTATTTCATCTAAGGTTGAAACGCGAAGGGTCTCAACTAAAAATCTGAAATGGGATGAATGCGCAGACAAGGAACAAATAAAATTAGTTGTATTTAATGCTTTTCCCAACCTGATTACAGACACATATAGCCACGAAGGACTTTATTATGGCGACAAAATATCAAAGGAAGCTTATCTTTACGATTTAAAGCATTTAGATAAATTAACCGATTTGTAAACCTGCGGTTAGCAAAAAGCAACCTTGGGTTGCTTTAAAAATAAATAAAAATATATTACAATATATAAAAACATATAAGGAGATAAAAAATGAAAGAAAAAACTTTATCAGTATTATTAAGATGCGTATTTTCGCTGCTTCTTGTGGCGATTGTAGGCTATGCGCTATTCTATTTCACATTGCCTGCATTTAATTTGCGCTCACCGGGATTTTATTTATATATTTCTGTGCTTGCTATTCTTGGCGCATTGCCATTTGCAGGCTTAAGAATTAATCACCAAAGAAACAAGGTGAAAAAGGGCAACAGAAATTATTATCAATCCTCATACCATGTGGATTTTAACAAGTGGACTCTTTTCGCTTTAATCCCTCTCGCAATTTTAATTTTAGGCCTTATCTTTTCATCGACATTCTTTAACGCAAGAAAATATGCGGGCGTTATTGATGTGACCGAAGCGGATTTTGCCACAGATTTGCCTGAAACAACAGAGATTACAAATATTGCGCTTATGGATACAGCATCGGCTACAATTTTAGGTAACCGTACTCTTGGCTCACTTTCCGATGTGGTTTCACAGTACACATTAAACGATTATTATACTCAAATCAACTACAAGGGCTCACCTAAAAAGGTTACAACTCTTGAATATGACGGCTTTTTCAAGTGGGCAATCAACAACCACAAGGGTATTCCGGGTATGGTAATGGTTGATCCTGTAAAGAGCAGTGCGGAATATGTTGAGTTTGAAAAGCCTGTTTTCTATACAGAAAGCGGATATTTCAAAGAGGACCTTAAAAGAAAATTAAGATTTGAATATCCAACAAAGATTTTTCAGTCAATCAGCTTTGAAATTGACGATAACGGTCAACCGTTCTATATAGTTTCCTGCGCAAAGCCTAAGGTGTCGCTTTTCGGCGCTATGGATATTAATGAGGTAATTATTTTCAATCCCGAAAATGGCGAAAGTGAAATTTACTCACTTGAAAACACACCGTCCTGGATTGACATTGTTTATACAGGCGATTTGGCTTGCAAAAAATATGACTGGCACGGCGAGCTTTCCGGTGGCTTCTTTAATAGCATTATCGGTAATGTGGGCTGTAAGCATTCAACCGACGATTTCGGTTATATCGTTATAGGTGATGATGTATGGTATTTTACAGGCGTTACATCTGCCGTTTCCAATGATAAGTCAAATATCGGCTTCCTTTTAACTAATGCAAGAACAGGGGAATATAAATTCTATTCTGTAATAGGTGCAGAGGAGCATTCAGCTATGGCTGCAGCCGAGGGTGAGGTACAGGAAAAGGGATATGTTGCATCATTCCCGTCACTTGTTAATATTTCAGGTCAGGCAACCTACATTATGGTATTAAAGGATGATGCAGGACTTGTTAAGCTTTATGCGCTTGTTAATGTGGAAAATTACAGTATTGTAGCCACAGGCTCAACTCAAGCAGATGCTATGAGCGCATACAAAAAGCTATTAAAGCAAAACAATATCGACATTGGCGCAGATACAAGCGTGGATATTACAGTAGAAAATGTGCGTATTGCTCTTGTGTCAGGAGTTTCAACAGTTTATATCACATCAACCGACGGCAAGGTTTATAAGGGCTACCTCGAAGCCGATGAATCACTTATTTTAGTCCGTAACGGTGACAAACTAAATATTTCCTATACCGAAAGCGATAAGAAGGATATTTATATTATTTCTTCTTGGAAATTCAATTAGGGGACAGGGAATAGAGAATAGGGGCGACTTTGTCGCAGGGGACTAATAAATGCCATAGGCAACCTCACTGCGATAGCGTTCCCCTTTACTAAGTAAAGCTTCACTTTGTTTATCGAAACTTCACTCTAAAAGAGCTTCACATTTTAACAAACATTCGACTTTATCTATGACAAAGAATGGGGAACAACCGCCACCTCCTGCGGTCCCCTTCTCTGTCTTTTTTTAGAAAGGAAGGAGCAGATTATGGAAAACAGAATTTATGCGCCAAAGCAGTCAAAGAGCATATTTATAGTTGGAATCGCTTTTCTCATATTTGTTATGATTTTAAGCATATTTATAGTCGCTTTGACATTTTCAAGTGAAGATATTGTTGCTTCTATTGTGTTGTCAATTATCATTTTTTCTTTTTCCATCTCTATGTTAATAAGCTGTTTATTTGTTATGAATAGAGAATGTGGCAAAATGTGGTATGATACGGAAAGCAAGGAAATATGCAGAGAGGGCTATATAAAAGGCTTTAAGCATACGGTAAAATTAGAAAATATTAAGGACATTATAATAATATATGTATACAGAGCCGGTCATTATTTTCAGCTTGTAGAAGAAGAAAATGAAAATTATGGCAAGACTTCAAAAAAGTATCATATCCTCTTGCCATTAACCGATAAAAACATAGAATTTGTAAAAGTATTTTGGGATAAGCCAATAACACATAAATTAGATTCCCATGGCAATGTAATAGATATTACCGACTACGATAGAAGACTTTATGGATTGAAATAAAATCATTTAACTAACCTGCTGACAGCTGACAGCTATCGGCTGGTGGCTAAAAATAACAGTTTGCACACGCAAGCTGTTATTTTTTTATAAAACCTCTTGCAATTTAATCTCTTTTATTTTATTATATATATAACTATATCTTTTAACGGATATGTGAGGTAAAGCTATGAAAATTGACGAAAGAAAATTAACCCTGTTATGCGACTTTTATGAGCTTACTATGGCAAGAGGATATTTTCACTCTGAAATTAAAAACAAGATTGCGTACTTTGATGTGTTTTTCAGACGCGTGCCCGACAATGGCGGTTATGCGATTTTCTGCGGTCTTGAGCAGATTATTGAGTACATCAAGTCAATTAAGTTTGAAAGTGATGACATTGAGTATCTTCGCTCAAAGAAAATTTTTGACGAGGAGTTTTTATCATATTTAAAGGACTTCAAGTTTACAGGCGATATATGGAGCGTGCCCGAGGGAACTGTAATTTTCCCGAATGAGCCGATTATGACTATTCGCGCCCCCGCTATTGAAGCTCAATTTATTGAGACCTTTGTTCTTTTGATTTTAAATCATCAATGCTTGATTGCAACTAAGGCTTCAAGAATTGTAAGAGCAGCCGACGGAAGAATCGTATCAGAGTTTGGCGCAAGACGAGCACACGGCGCAGATGCTTCGGTGTATGGCTCAAGAGCTGCATATATTGGCGGCTGTCACTCAACCTCCTGCGCATTGGCTGATAAAATGTTTGGAGCAGCAGCCGGTGGCACTATGGCTCACTCCTGGATTCAGATGTTTGATACAGAGTATGACGCATTTAAGACATACTGTCAGCTTTATCCAAACAATCCAACATTATTAATTGATACCTACGATGTTATAAACAGCGGCGTACCAAATGCAATTAAAGCATTCAAGGAATGCCTTACAGATGAGCAAAGAAATCATTGCGCTATTCGTCTTGATAGCGGTGACATTACCTATCTTACTAAAAAAATCAGAAAAATGCTTGATAATGCAGGACTTACAGGCTGTAAAATCGTAGTATCCAACTCTCTTGACGAATATATTATAAGAGATATTCTTTTACAGGGCGCTAAGGTTGATATGTTTGGCGTTGGCGAAAGACTTATCACCGCAAAAAGCGAGCCTGTTTTCGGCGGCGTATATAAGCTATGCGCTATCGAGGATGAAAAGGGAATTACACCGAAAATCAAAATCAGCGAAAATGCCGCTAAAATAACAAATCCCGACTTTAAAAAGCTATACCGCTTCTATTCAAGGGATACAGGTAAGGCTGAGGCTGACCTTCTTACAATTTATGACGAGGTTATTGACACATCAAAGCCTTATGAGCTTTTTGATCCCAATTACACCTGGAAGCGAAAGACAATGGATAATTACGATTTAAGAGAAATGCTTGTTGCAATCTTTAAAAACGGCGAATGTGTGTATGAAAATCCAACCGCAGAGGAAATTCGCGCTTACTGTAAAAATGAGCTTGACTCAATGTGGGATGAGGTTTTGCGTTTTGAAAATCCACACAATTATTATGTTGACTTATCTCAAAAGCTTTGGGATGAGAAGCATAAATTACTTCGTCAAGGACGGAAGTAATTTATGTAGCTAAATTCGCATTCTGCGAGCTAAATTCAACAAGTTGAGCTAAATTTGCTTTGCAAGCTAAATTTGGCAAGCCGAGCTGTGTGCGAATTTAATTTAGCTTCACGAAGTGAAATTTAGCTATGTTGCTTGCAACATAATTTCGCTACGAAACGAAGTTGAGTAATTTAGCTCATATCATAGATAGGAGAAAAATATGTCTTTTCGATTATTGGCAATCGGCGACATTGTCGGGCCGAATGCGGTGGAATATATAAGAAAAAATCTTTGGACGATACGAAAAAAATATAAAATTGACGGGGTTATTGCCAACGGTGAAAATGCAAGCGAGCCAAACGGCATAGACAGACAGTCAGCTGAAAAGCTTTTTGCAAGCGGTGTTGATGTAATAACAACGGGAAACCATGTTTTCAGAAAAAACACTGTTTTCAGATACCTTGATGACGAGGATAAAATTCTTCGCCCTCTCAATTTTCCATCATCAAACCCGGGACACGGCGATACGGTAGTAAATATCAACGGCTACCGTGTGCTTGTTATGAATGTTATGGGACAGGTTTATTTTGACAATCCGCCAAATTGCCCGTTTGAAGCAGTGGAAAAGTCACTTAACAGATATCAAGGCGATTACGATTTTTCCGTGCTTGATATTCACGCAGAGGCAACAGGGGAAAAGAAAGCAATCGCATACTGTTTTGCCAACAAAATCAGCGCGGTTTTCGGCACGCATACTCATGTGCAAACAAACGATGCTGAAATTTTAGACGGACACTGCGCATACATTACCGACCTTGGAATGTGCGGCGCGACTGACAGCATTTTAGGCGTAAAAAAAGAGGCTGTCATTTACAAAATGAAAACAAAAATGCTATCAAAATTTGATTTTGCGGAAGGCATAATTGAATTTAACGGAGCGATTTTTGAAATAGATACAGACACAGGCAAGGGAATTTCCTGTGAAGCAATAAAAATTAAAGGAGATATAAAATGAAAACAACAGAGCTTTTAAATTATGTTAAGGAAAATAACTTAAATGAAAAATTAGCCGATATTTACGGCGAGGAAAATGTAGAAAGCCAGAAGGAAAGATATACCGAGGCTATTTCCGACTTTTTATCAATCTACGGTGAAAGAGAGGTTTCCATTTTCTCAGTTCCCGGCAGAAGCGAAATTTCAGGCAACCACACCGACCATAACCACGGTAAGGTGCTTGCAGGCTCAATCAACCTTGATATTATTGCTATCGCATCAAAAACAGATGACGGTGTAATCAAAATCAAATCCAAGGGCTTTGACGAGGACAGCATTGACACAAATACATATACAGAGCCAAATGAAAATGATTTCTTTAAGTCAGGCGCATTAATTGCAGGTATGGCAAAAGCATTTACAAACGGCGGCTACAACAAGGGCGGCTATATTGCATATACTACATCAAATGTATTTAAGGGCTCAGGACTTTCATCCTCTGCCGCATTTGAGGTAATGGTTGGTAATATTCTTAACTATTTTTACAATGACGGAAATGTTGACAATGTTGAGATTGCCAAAATGGCTCAATATTCCGAAAATGTGTTCTTTGGTAAGCCTTGCGGACTTATGGACCAGATGGCTTGCGCGGTTGGCGGCTTTGTTTATATCGACTTTGAGGACACAAAAAATCCTAAGATAGAAAAAATCGACTTTAACCTAAGTGGCGCAGGCTATGCTCTTTGTATTGTAAATACAGGCGGAAACCACGCAGACTTAAACGATGATTATGCTTCTGTTCCTGCTGAAATGAAAGCGGTGGCTAAGGAGCTTGGCTGTGAATATTTAAGACAAACCTGTCTTGGCGAGGTAATGGCAAACATTAAGGAGCTAAGAGAGAAGGTTGGCGACCGCGCAATTTTAAGAGCTTATCACTTCTTTAATGAGAACGACAGAGTTTCAGCGCAGGCTTCATACTTAAAGGAAAATGATGTGGAAAGCTTCCTTGAATTTGTACTGAAATCAGGCAATTCAAGCTTCAAATTCCTACAAAATGTTTACACAACTAAAAATGTAAGTGAGCAGGGATTATCTCTTGCCCTTGCAATTACAGAAAATATCCTTTGCGACACAGGCGCAGCTTGGCGTGTTCACGGCGGTGGATTTGCAGGTACAATTCAAGCATTTGTACCCTTTGAGCAGGTTAGCGCATATAAAGAGGAAATCGACTCTGCTCTTGGCGACGGGGCTTGTCATATACTAAGAATCAGACCTTATGGGGCTATTCAGGTGATGTAAAAGCGCAGGGGTTTTTCCTCCCGATTATTAAAAATTTTTCTTTACGGTACGGAAAACCCGTACCCTACAATTAAATTTGCCATTTAGCTTGCGAAGCAAATTTCGCTCGGTTTACCGAATTTAGCACCGTTAGGGATTTAGCTTGCCGAATGCAAATTTAGCTGTTCTCCTTTCGGAGAACGAAAGGAGAACTATGATTACCGCTTACACTTTATTCTCAGGCTCAACGGGCAACTGCACATACATAACAAGCGGAAAAACCGAAATATTAATTGATGCGGGAAAGAGCTGTCTTGCAATTGAAAGAGCATTAAATCATCTTGGCACATCTCTTTCCAACATCAGTGATATTTTTGTGACGCACGAGCACAGTGACCACATTTGCGGGCTTGAGGTTATTTCAAAAAAATATAATATTCCCGTACATTTTGCTTATCCCTCATATGATAAAGCGGTGATTAACGGCACATACTTAAAGCGCAGCGCTGTGCGTCACGAAATCTTTTTTGAGAAAAAGGTGGGGGATGTGACGGTAAAATCCTTTAAGGTGCCTCACGACAGTATGCAAAATCTTGGATACATAGTAGATGACGGCGAGGACACCTTCGGCACTGCCACCGATATGGGGCATGTTACCGAGGAATTAGCAATTGAATTAATTAAATGCAGATGCGTTTTAATCGAAGCAAATCACGATAAGCAAATGTTAAAAAACGGTCCCTATCCGCAGTTTTTAAAGGAAAGAATTTTATCCCCCTACGGACATTTATCAAACGAAAATTGCGCCCGTCTTACTTGCTTTTTAGCAGATAACGGCGTTAAATGTGTCACTCTTGGGCATTTGAGCAAGGAAAACAACTTGCCAAAATTAGCATACGATGAAGTTAGCAATTTACTATGCAATAACGGTCTTTGCGTAGATTTAAAGGTCGCTTCTCCCGAGGAAGCAGTTTTATTAACAAGGTAAAAGAGCAGTCAGCCGTCAGCAGTCAGCAGTCAGCAGTCAGTGGTCAGATATTTACATAGCAATTTTTTGAAAACATATTACTAAAATTTCAAGCGAGGGCTTATGTCATTTGTAGAAAAACTAATAAATGTAGCAAACAAAAACGAAGCAACAAAAAATTTAATAAATGAGGAAAATGCGCGCCGACTTGAGAAGCTGACAGAGCATATGCTTGAGGTAAACAAGACTCTTAATCTTACCGCAATTAAGGATGAGGACGGCGTTATTTTAAAGCACTTGGTTGACTCATCTGCCGTTATTCCGTTCATTCCTGAAAATGCAAGTCTTTGCGATATTGGCTGCGGCGGTGGCTTTCCGTCCCTTGTAATTGCAATTTTAAGACCTGATGTGTCTGTATTTTCAGTAGATAGCGTATCTAAAAAGGTTGCATATGTGGATAACACCGCAAAGCTTTTCGGTCTTTCCAACGAAAGCGTATCAAATGAAAGAGCAGAGGTATTAGGACAAGGAAGCAAAAGAGAGAGCTTTGATATTGTAACCGCAAGAGCAGTTGGCAGACTTAATTTAATAAGCGAGCTTTGCTTACCTCTTGTAAAGGTAGGCGGCGCGTTTCTTGCTATGAAATCAATCTCAACCGATGAGGAGCTAAGGGAAGCAGAAAACGCAATCACGCTTTTAGGCGGCAAGGTTGAAAAGATATTTACCTATAATCTCACCGACGGCAGCGAGCAAATTGAGCGTTCAATCGTTGTTATAAGAAAAATCAAACCCACTCCGCCAAAATATCCACGCAATAATTCACAGATTGCAAAGAAGCCGCTTTAATAGAATGTAGGGTGTAGGAAGTAGGATGTAGGGATATGAATGAACAAGAAATTTTAAGCTTAAAAAGGTGCGTTGTTAAGGACACGAGAATGACATCTATAAATATTTCTGTATTTTTAGTTGCAAGGGCGTGCTTTAATGATGAAAGATTAATAGAGGATTTAAAAATAAATATTGAGGATATAAAGGACAAGGACCTTTATTGGTTTGATTTATTCCTCAATAAAAAAGCGGACAACAAAATCAAAATAGCCGTTGCATACATTGATGGCTCAGATGTATATTTATTACAGGATGACGGCGAAAAAATTCGGGTTGTCAAAGCAAATTACATTTTAGCGTCTGAGGATTTCGATAAAAGCAGTCTTATATCAACGCATATTTGGTGAAAATTTATGAAAAAGAGCTTTATTTATAAGCTCTTTTCAATTTTAATGAATAAAAATGCAAAAAAGTTGAAAAAATTATCATTTGTTAACACATTGTTCATATTTATGTGATACAATAGGATATATTTTTTATTTTAGCGTGATAAAGTGAATTAGTGACCAGCCGTCAGTAGTCGGTGGTCAGTAGTTACTTTGCTAAATGAATGAATTTAAATTAATTCGCTTGGGCTTTGTGATAAGATGCGTATGCATCAATGTAACTTGCTAATAGCTGACATCTTAAGTGATGTCCCAAGAACACAAACATAGTGCTGTGTGATTGGAAGACAGAACTTATGCGTAGGGGTACCCGAAGAAAGCTGCTAACGGCTGTTCATTTACACGAAGCGGAAAGGAACTTATGGCACGAGTTAAAAAGGAACTAACACAATTAACTCCACAGCTTATGGGATATGTGGAAAAATGCTCAATAAATACAACAATTGAGGCTGAGCTATTTGACAAATATAATGTAAAAAGAGGTCTTAGAGAAAAGGACGGTAAGGGCGTAGTTGTAGGTCTTACTGAAATTTCCGAGGTACAGGGCTTTAAGTATGTTGACGGTGTAAGAACCGCTTGCGAGGGCGAGCTTTTCTACCGCGGTATCAATATTTATGATCTTGTTGACGGCTTCTTAAAGGATGACAGACACGGCTTTGAGGAAACAATTTATCTTCTTCTTTTCGGTACATTACCAAATAAGGACGAATTAGCAGACTTTATAAAGCTGCTTACAAGATACCGCTCTCTTCCAAAGAACTTTGTTCGTGATATTCTTATGAAGGCGTCAGGCAAGGACATGATGAACTCACTTGCAAGAAGCGTGCTTACTCTTTACGCATACGATGATAAGGCAGACGATACATCTATTCCGAATGTGCTTCGTCAATGCTTGCAGTTGATTTCTGAATTTCCGCTTCTGGCAGTTTATGCATATCACGCATATGAATTTTACGAAAAGAAAAAGAGCCTTGTTATCCGTCCGCCAAAGCCTGAGCTTTCTATCGCAGAAAACTTCCTTTATATGCTGAGAAAGGACGGCAAATATACAAAGCTTGAAGCAAAAATTCTTGATGTTGCTTTAGTTTTACACGCAGAGCACGGCGGCGGTAATAACTCAACATTTACTACTCATGTTGTTTCATCATCAGGCACAGACACCTATTCAACAGTTGCCGCATCTCTTGGCTCACTTAAAGGCCCAAGACACGGTGGCGCAAATGTTAAGGTTGTTGAAATGATTGACGACATTAAAAAGCATGTTAAGGATTGGACCGATGAGAAGCAAATTTCAGATTATCTACACAAGATAATGAGAAAAGAGGTATTTGACGGCAAGGGACTTATTTACGGTATGGGACACGCAATTTACTCAAAGAGTGACCCAAGAGCTTGCATTTTCAAAACCTTCGTTGAAAAGCTATCCAAGGAAAAGGGCAAGGACAAGGACTACAAGCTTTGTAAGCTTATTGAAAGACTTGCGCCTGAAATCATTGCAGAGCATAAATCAATTTTCAAGGGCGTAAGCGCAAATATCGACTTTTACAGCGGATTTATTTATAATATGCTTGATATCCCACACGAGCTATATACACCGCTTTTCGCAATTTCCCGTATCGCAGGCTGGAGCGCACACCGTCTTGAGGAAATCCTTATGAACGGCAAAATCATCCGTCCTGCTTATAAGGAAATTATCTCTCGCGGCGAGTATATTCCTATGGAAAATAGAAAATAGGATGTAGGGTGTAGGATGTAGCTCACATTTTCGCAAAGCGAAAATATATCGAAAGACCGTAGGTCTTATATCGAATTTCACGCAGTGAAATATATCGAATTTGCGTAGCAAATATATCGAGTGCGTAGCACATTTTAGTAGTGCCTTTGGCACAGCGAAATTTGCGTAAACGCAAGCTAAATTCGCTTAGCGAGCTAAATTCCCTTTGGGAGCTAAATTCACCTTTGGTGAGCTAAAAAGCAAATTTTATTTTGCTATCAAGCTTGCTTGATAATTTCGCTAATACGAACGAAATAAGTATTATTTCGCTAAATCTATTCCTAATCAAATAAAATTAACGCATACACTTTTTCGGTGTATGCGTTTTGTTATATCAATTTTATAAAATAATCAACCTTGTCCTTAAATTTTTCTATTTCTTTCTTACCGTAAATATCCAATGTAATTTTTGTAAGCATTTCCACCATTCCTTTTGCGTAGTCATAGGAATGTCCTTCAAGCATTTCGCATTCAATATCAACAAGCTTTTTGCAAATATAATTATATGATTCATTTTCAAGTAAATCCTTGTTAATCATAAAATACGCAAGCATTTTTAATCTATCCCTTTGACTTACTTCATAAAGCAGTTTATCAACTTTTTCCATTATAATCACCTATAACAATTTAAAATGTGTATTAATTAAATTATACATAATACAATTATGTATGTCAAGTGTGTTCTATCATACATTTATGTATAATTACCGTAAGTGTATGATAGAATTATACATAAGGTGGTGATTTTGTGTTTGATGAGCAATTATTTTACAAAAGATTAATAGAGTTAAGAGCAGCAAAGGATGTTTCAGCAAGAGATATGAGCCTATCACTTGGTCAAAGTGAAAACTATATTAATGCAATTGAAAACAAGCGTGCGTTCCCATCAATGCAAGTGTTTTTCTACATCTGCGACTATTTCGGCATTACACCAAAAGAATTTTTTGATTTTGAAAACACCAACCCAACTAAATTACAAGAAATTACAGATAAGCTGAAATCACTCAACAACGAGCAGCTTAACTTAATTTCAAATATGATTGACAATATGAAATAAAATTAACGCATACGCTTTTCGGTGTATGCGTTTTTTGTAGAAAAATAATGTTTTAACAACTTATGATTAAAATTCCATTATTTTTGATATAATATTAATGGAATATTCCCTTAAAGCATTGACAATTCCCTCAAAATATGATACTATTTAAGGGAATGAAAGTGAGGTGAGGTTATGAGAACATTTAACTACGCTAAAATAAGCGAGCAAAAGTGGGATTCTGAGCTTCTCGGCTTGATTGCAGCAATCTATAAAGAAGCAGGAAAGCAAGAGATGTATCTGAAAAGCCGTCCCGAAGAGCTGGAAAAGTTAGTGGAGATTGCAAAGGTACAAAGCACGGAAAGCTCCAACGCGATTGAAGGTATCGTAACAACAAATACAAGAATCAGACAACTTATAGAGGATAAAACTACGCCAAAAAATAGAGATGAGCAGGAAATAGCAGGATACCGAGATGTATTAAATATTATTCACGAGAGCTTTGATGCTATTCCAATTACACCTAATTACATTTTGCAGCTTCATAAAATATTATATAGTCATATGAGTAATCCTGTGGCAGGCAGAACAAAGAGCGTGCAAAATTATATTAGCGCGACTTATCCTGACGGAACTACTAAAACATTGTTTACTCCTCTTGATCCCTTTGAAACGCCGATCGCGCTTGAGAGTATTTGCAACGAATTTAACCGCGTGATTGGTAATAATATGTTAGAGCCACTCATAGCTATCCCGATTTTTATACACGATTTTCTTTGCATTCATCCATTCAATGACGGAAACGGTAGAATGAGCCGTCTGCTTACAACTCTGCTTCTTTACAGAAATGGATTTTTTGTTGGAAAATATATATCGCTTGAATCAAAGATAGCCAAGAACAAGGACTTGTATTATGACGCCTTGGGCAAATCGCAAATCGGTTGGCACGAAGGAAATGCAGATGCTATTCCGTTTATAAAATATCTACTCGGCACAATACTTGCAGCCTATAAGGATTTCGAAGATAGATTTTCGCTTGTAGAAACAAAATTGCCTTCGCTTGAAACCGTTCGTCGAGCAACGATGAAGAAAATCGGCAGATTTTCAAAGCAAGATATAAGAGAGCTTTGTCCTTCGTTGAGTATAAGCTCTATTGAAGGCGCGCTCCGAAAATTAGTCGATGAAAAAGAGATTAAGCGAGAAGGAAAGGGAAAGAACATCCGCTATTTTAGACTTAAATAGATATTTTCAAAAACCATTAAACAAACAACGCATACACTTTTTCGGTGTATGCGTTTATTAATAATTTAAATTTAGTATTGACAAATTTTAATTTAACAGGTATAATGAATATAGAAAAGAGCCATCCGATGACGGTTATGCTCTTGGTTTATGAAAATTTGAAATAATCGCCTTTTCTCGTTCCAAAAGCAAAGGCGATTATTTCTTTTTTATCGTTTTCTGTTTACAAATAGTGCAATGACGGCTGTAACCGCCATTACAAAGGCGAATAAGCCTTCGTATGTAACGAACATACAATAAAGGTGCGTATAAATAGTTCATATCGCACCACTCCTTTCTAATATATTTGAAAGGAGCAAAGAATTTAAACTCCTTCCATTTTGATGAAAAGAGCATAACCGCCACCGCGTGGATGACTCCGCAAGTATATTATCATAAAGGATTAAACTTGTCAAGTAAATCAATTAAACAACGCATACACTTTTTCGGTGTATGCGTTTTCTTTTGTATTATCCCAGTTTAGTAAGCTCGCTGACCGTAAGGCTAAGTGATGTCCCAAGAACACAAGCGTGGTGCAGTGCGATTGGTTGACAGAACTTATGCGTAGAGCTTGCCCGAAGAAAACAGCTGACGGCTAAATAATTATAGTCTCGTTTGCGTAAATATCCACACATTCAACGGAGTTTTCCACGATTAGCGACACAGGGATGTTGAAAATGTCGGTTGGAAGGTCAGTTTTTAAGGTGATTTCTGTTCCTTTTTCTGTTTTATTGACAACTAATGTCGAATTATCGCGAAGGTAGATATATTTTACCATTTCGTTAAGTGAGCAAGCCCAAACATTGTTTTTATTCACTTGCTCTGCAAGATACATAATTTCAGGCAGGAAGGTTTCGTATTTTTGCGCGTGGTGTGTGTCCTGCTCCTTTTTAGACAGCCAATGATTCATTTGCACGCACCAACCGCCGTCCTCTATTGTTTTTTCAATATTTTCAATATACGGCTTTTCATCATATGCAAAGCGCGCGGTAAATGTGCCGATATCATATAAATTCATATTATATGTGTCGTTTAAACGGTCATTTCCGTTACGGTTAGCATAGTAATATTCCTTTAAAATGTCCCAGCCCGCTTGATTGCTTCCGCCACCGGGAGTAACATATGCAATTACAGGCGTATTATAAATTGCTTCGAGCTTTTCCTTGGTTTCCTTGGCGTCCTTATGTAAAAGAGTGGGATCTGTAACATCATTGTAGCATAGACAATGGTCGATGCTGTGTCCGCAAATATCGGCGTATCCCTCGCTGATTAGCTTTTTCCACATATCTATAAGTCCCTCGTGCAAAAAGCCAACGGTTTGAGCAGAGGTGATTTTAATTTTCACTCCTGTTTTTTCGTAAACCTCTTTTAAATTTTCATATGCATCAAGAGTTGATTCCTTGTAGCATCCATCATCAAAAACAAATGAAAACGCGCTTTTTGCGTTGTTGTAATATGTTGCTATTTTCATAATTATTTCTCCTTAATTACATCATTGTGAGTGTTTTACCTAACAAAATCCCCGTTAAATCAATTCTCACTAATTGCTGACGGCTGTGGCTTTGCCACTGAAATAATTTTAACATTTTATAATATAACTGTCAATAAAATATTGACAAACTGATAAAAAAGTTGTATTATGCTTTGAGGTGTAAAGTAACTGTTGAATAAACTGTCACTTCGTGACATGGATTGCAACAAATTACAAACTTCACGCTAACGCGTGTCGATATATTTCACTGCGTGAAATTCGATATAAATCGCAAACGATTTTCGATATAATTGCTTAGCAATTTCGATATATTTTCGCTTTGCGAAAATGTGGACTAGCCACTGACCACTGACCACTAACCACTAAAAAGCGAGGTACGAGCGATGAAAACTGTATATAAATTTTTCCACGGACATATGGTTTTAACTATTGCGCTGCTTGTAGCGCTAATTACAATGGTTATTATACCGCCCGACCTGACATATTTTGATTACATAGATTTTAAGACGCTGTTTTGTCTTTTTTCAACGCTTCTTGTTGTGTGCGCGTTAAAAAACATTCGCTTCTTCACCTTAATTTCACGCAAGATTGTACATGCCACTCCTAATTTAAGAGTGTGCATTTTAGCACTATTATATATTACCTTTATCGGCTCGCTTTTTATTGCCAACGATATGGCTCTTATCACATTTTTGCCTCTTGGATATTTCGTTTTAAGCGACACAGGTAACAGTAAATATATGGCATCTGTGTTTGTTTTACAAAATATTGCGGCAAACCTTGGCGGAATGCTCACCCCCTTTGGAAATCCGCAAAACCTATACCTATATACTAAATTTAATATACCTACCCTTGAATTTATGGGTATTATGGTATTTCCGTTTTTACTTGCGGTTTTGATGCTAACGCTTTCCGTACTGTTTTTTCCGAAAACCAAAATGGCGCTGACCGTCAGTGAGGACAAAATTGAGTTCAAGCCGAAAAGAACAGCAATTTATATCGTTTTATTTTTAGTGTCGATCCTTGCGGTTTTTTCAGTAATACACTATTTAATCGCAACCGCAATTATTGCAATCGGAATTTTCATTCTTGATAAAAAAGCATTTTTAAAGGTTGATTATCCGTTGCTTTTAACATTTTTAATGTTCTTTATTTTCGCGGGCAATATGTCAAGAATTAATGTAATTCGCGATTTTATGTCAGGCTTGCTTGAAAAAAATACTCTTATCGTGTCAGCTTTATCCTGTCAGATAATTTCAAATGTACCGTCAGCGGTGCTTTTGTCACAGTTTACCGATAATTATAGCTCACTTTTGCTTGGCGTAAACATCGGCGGCACAGGTACAATTATCGCATCCTTGGCAAGCTTAATCACATTTTCCGAATTTTCTCGCTATCAGCCCGAGAATAAAAAGAAATATTTTGGTATTTTTACACTGTTAAATGTGATATTTTTGACGATTCTCTTAATTTTTTGTGTTTTTCTTGAAAAATTTTTATAAAAACACTTTATTTTTTGAAATCGTTGTGCTATAATATTGCCGCTTTATATTTATATATAATGGCGAAAGGAATTTTCGCAACTTCACTATGCGAAAGCGTCAGCATTGCATAGCAACTTCACTGATGAAGTCAACTTCACTGCGAAGTAACTTCACATA
Source organism: Clostridia bacterium (assembly GCA_017416885.1). Taxonomy (GTDB): domain Bacteria; phylum Bacillota; class Clostridia; order Oscillospirales; family CAG-272; genus RGIG2000. The sequence goes on from JAFQAM010000233.1 coordinate 18,172, forward strand.
TTACTGTGAAGTTTTGCAAAAGCAAAGTGAAGTTTTACCAATGTAAAGTGAAGTTTATTTCATAAATGATACGCGTCTTTGACGCAGTGAATTTCTGCTTTGCAGCTTGAATTGCACCTGAAGGTGCATTAAGGAAGGAGTATTAAAATGATCAGAGAAGACCTAAGAAATGTGGCAATCATTGCCCATGTTGACCACGGCAAAACTACTCTTGTTGACGGTATGCTTCAGCAGGGTGGAGCTTATCACGAAAATCAAGCGACTACTGATAGAGTAATGGACTCTAATGCTCTTGAAAGAGAAAGAGGAATTACTATCCTTGCAAAAAACACCGCCATTCACTACGGCGACAAAAAAATCAATGTAATTGACACCCCGGGCCACGCGGACTTCGGCGGTGAGGTTGAAAGAATTTTAAAGATGGTTAACGGCGTTATCCTTCTTGTTGACGCAGCAGAGGGCCCAATGCCACAAACAAGATTTGTTCTTCGTAAGGCTATGGAGCTTAACCACAGAATTATTGTTGTTGTTAATAAGATTGACCGTCCTGATGCCCGTGTAACTGAGGTTATTGACGAGGTATTAGAGCTTCTTATTGACCTAAACGCAACAGATGAGCAGCTTGACTCTCCAATGCTTTTCTGCTCAGGCAGAGCAGGCACAGCATCCTTCTCACCTGATGTTGAGGGCAAGGACTTAATTCCGCTTCTTGATACTATTATTGACTATATTCCGGCTCCCGAGGGAGATGCAGACGATAGCCTTCAATTACTTGTTTCATCAATCGACTACAACGAATATGTAGGTAAAATCGGTATAGGCAGAATTGAAAGAGGCTCTTTAAAAGTTAACCAAGAGGTTACAGTTTGCAACTTCCACTCAGACGAAGCGCCAAGAAGAGCAAAGATTGTTTCAATTTACCAATTTGACGGCTTATCCCGTACACAGGTACAAAACGCAACCGTTGGCGATATTGTTTGCTTCTCAGGTGTTGAGGAGCTTTCAATCGGCGATACGCTTTGCGCTGCAGGCAATGTTGAGCCGCTTGAGTTTGTAAAGGTTTCAGAGCCAACACTTGAAATGACATTCTCAGTAAATGACAGCCCATTTGCAGGCAAGGAGGGTAAGTTTGTAACATCCCGTCAGATAAGAGACCGTCTTTACAAGGAAACACTTAAGGATGTATCATTAAGAGTCAGCGACGGCGATACCACAGACTCATTCAGAGTTGCAGGCAGAGGCGAAATGCACTTATCAATCCTTATCGAAACAATGCGACGCGAGGGCTTTGAGCTTTGCTGCTCAACACCAAGAGTTCTTTATAAGACAATTGACGGTGTGCTTCACGAGCCAATGGAAAGAGTTTCAATTGATGTTCCCGGTGAAAGCGCAGGCGCAGTTATTCAAAAGCTCAGCGCAAGAAAGGGCGAGCTTTTGGAAATGGATCCAACAGGAAACAGAACAAAGCTTGAATATATTATCCCATCAAGATGCTTGCTTGGTTACAGAAATGAATTTATGACAGACACCAAGGGCGAGGGCATTTTAAACACACTCTTCGACGGATATCAACCGTTCAAGGGCGAGGTTGTAACACGCTTTACAGGCTCACTTATCGCATCTGAGACAGGTGAGGCAACATCCTACGGTCTATTCAAAACACAGGATAGAGGAGCAATGTTTATCGGCGTTCAAACTCCTGTTTATGAGGGACTGATTGTAGGCGAATGTCCGAAAATGGAGGACATTGTATTAAATGTTTGCCAAAAGAAGCATTTAACAGCTATCCGTTCAAAGGGCGCAGATGAGGCTCTTATCCTTGTTCCGCCAAAGCAATTATCACTTGAACAGGCTATTGAGTATATTGCAGAGGACGAGCTTATCGAGGTTACACCTAAGTCAATCAGATTAAGAAAGAAGATTCTTAATACAGCATTGAGACTTAAGGCGCAAGCTAAGTTAAAACAGTAAGCTGTTTTAACAATGAAATCGCAAGCGATGAAATCTGCTTTGCAGATGAAATCACTTCGTGATGAAATCTTGCTACGCAAGGTTAAGATTACAAATACGCAAGGCCACTCCAAGAGTGGCTTTTGTGAAATATAGAGGAAATTGAAATGTTTTCAGAAAAGATATTAAATATAGCAAATGAGGCGGAAAGGGAACTTGCTCCGATTTTTGCCAAGATTGATGAAATTGCATTTAAAAATACAGCAAGAGTGCTTGAAAGCTTTAAGGAATTTAAGGTAGCAGAAAGTATGTTTGCAGGTACAACGGGCTACGGCTACGATGACCTTGGAAGAGACACGCTTGACAAGATTTATGCTGATGTTTTTGGAGCAGAAAGCGCATTTGTCAGACATTCAATCGCTAACGGAACAAGCGCGCTTACAATCGGCTTATTTGGACTTTTAAGACCAAATGATGTGCTTTTATCCGTTACAAATCAGCCATACGATACTCTTTGCGAGGTTATCGGCATTAACGGCGCAAACGGTGACGGCTCTCTTGCGGATTTTGGCGTTAAGTATGACCAGGTAGATTTTATTAACGATAAAATTGACTTTGACGGCATTGAAAAAAAGCTTAACGAGCACGGCGAAAAAGTTAAGGTAGTATTTATTCAGCGTTCAAAGGGATATTTAAACAGACCGACATTAACAATCGACCAAATCGGTGAGATTTGCGATTTTGTTCACGCAAGAAGCAAGGCGTATGTGGTTGTTGACAACTGCTATGGAGAATTTTGTGAAGATAGAGAGCCTTGCCATGTTGGCGCAGATATGATTATCGGCTCGCTTATTAAAAATCCGGGCGGCGGAATTGCCGAAAGCGGCGGATATATTGCAGGCACAAAAAGAGCTGTTGAGCTTGCTTCCTACCGCTTAACCTCTGCCGGCACAGGAACAGAGGTTGGCGCATCCTTAGGTCAAAACAGAAATATGTTCAAGGGCTTTTTCTTAGCTCCGCATATTGTAGCGCAGGCTATAAAAACAGCTCATTTTGCCGCATATGTGTTTGAAAAGCTTGGATTTGATGTTTCACCAAGATATAACGAAATGCGCTCAGATATTATTCAGACAATCAAGTTTGGTTATCCTGAGGGACTAATTAAGTTCTGTCAAGGAATACAAAGCGCGTCCCCTGTTGACTCATATGTTACTCCTGTACCGTGGGCAATGCCAGGTTATCAGGATGAGGTAATTATGGCAGCGGGCGCATTTACACAGGGCTCATCAATTGAAATTAGCGCAGACGGTCCCATCCGTCCGCCTTATACTGCATTTTTGCAAGGCGGACTTACTTTTGAAAGTGGAAAGATTGCTATATTAACTGCTGCGGAGAAGTTAATAGAAAAATAAAGCGACGAAGTCGCTACTTCACTGTACGCAGTGCGTTTCATTGTTTACAACTTCACAACGAAGTTACTTCACTCAAAAAGAACTTCACTGGTAATATGTGAAGTTTTCGCAAAGCAAAAGTGAAGTTTGCTATGCAAGTGAAGTTTTACTATGTAAAATGGAATGCTACGCAGTGAATTTGTGCCACTGGCACAGTGGAGGTAAATATGTTAACTATCAAAATTATAGCCACAGGCGATGTAAAGGAAGCTTATTGGCAAAATGCCATCAAAGAATATCAAAAGCGCTTGAGTGCGTGGTGCAAAATTGAGGAAATTATTTTGAAAGAGGAAAGGCTTCCCGATAATCCAACACAGGCGCAAATTGACAAGGCGCTTGAATGTGAGGAAAAGAGAATTCTTGAAAAAATATCACCAAAAGCATATGTAATCGCAATGTGTGTTGAGGGCAAGCAGCTATCAAGCGAGGAGCTATCAGCCAAGATTACAGATATCACAAACTTGGGTAAAAGCGAGATTGTATTTATTATCGGCTCGTCCTTCGGTTTATCAAAAAAAGTCAAGGATGTGTCTGATTTTAAGCTTTCCGTGTCAAAATTGACATTTCCGCATCAGCTTTTAAGAGTTATTTTACACGAGACTGTTTATAGGTCGTTAAGTATTATTAATGGCACGAGGTATCATAAATAATTGCAAAACAATTTCACTACGCAAAGAGTAAACATTGCAACGCAACTTCACTGATAAAATCAACTTCACTACGAAGTAACTTCACCTATTATTGTGAAGTTTTGCTAAAGCAAAGTGATGTTTTACCAAGGTAAAGTGAAGTTTACTGCGTAAATGAAACGCATCTTTGATGCAGTGAATTTCTGCTACGCAGAATGTAATGCACCTTTGGTGCATTAGAAAGGAGTATTTTATGAAAAGTGCGCAAATATGCGTAATAGGCGCAGGACACGCAGGAATAGAGGCGGCGCTTGCATCTGCAAGAATGGGTATGGATACTGTTTTATTTACTATGTCCTTGGATGCTATTGCAAATATGCCTTGCAATCCATCAATCGGTGGAACTGCGAAGGGTCATTTAGTATATGAAATTGATGCTCTTGGCGGAGAAATGGGCAGAGGGGCAGACAATGTTACCTTGCAATCAAGAACTTTAAATTTAGGCAAGGGCGCGGCTGTTTACTCTAAAAGAGTACAGGCTGACAGAATGAAGTACCGCGACATTATGAAGTCCACTCTTGAAAATACGCCTAACCTTCGCGTAATTCAAGCAGAAATTACAGATATTATTACAAAAGAAGAAGACGGTATTAAGAAAATAGACAGAGTTGTTACTCGTTTAGGCGAGGAATACAAGACACAGTGCGCCATTATTTGCACAGGCACATATCTTAATGCCACAATACATACAGGTAATATTTGCTATCAAAGCGGTCCTGACTCACTAAGCGGCGCTAACTTTTTAACCGACGCGTTAAAGCGTGAGGGCGTAAAGCTTATGCGCTTTAAAACAGGTACTCCTTCAAGAATTCACGCGGACAGTATAGATTATTCCAAGCTTGAAATTCAAGAGGGCGAAAGCAATACTCTTCCATTCTGTTGGGAAACTGATGAAAACGAATATCAAAAAAAGGAGCAAATTCCTTGCTATATCGTTTACACAAATTTAAATACACACGAAATTATTAAATCAAATATAAAGAAAAGCGCAATGTATTCAGGCAATATTACAGGCACAGGTCCAAGGTATTGCCCGTCAATTGAGGACAAAATCGTGCGTTTTGCCGATAAGGAAAGACATCAGCTTTTTGTCGAGCCTATGGGATTAAATACTAAGGAAATCTACTTACAGGGATTTTCAACAAGTATGCCTATTGATGTTCAAGAAAAAATGGTACATTCATTAAGCGGCTTTGAGAATGCTAAAATTATGCGTTATGCATATGCAATTGAGTATGATTGCACAGATCCGCAGGAGCTTTTAGCCACACTCGAATACAAAAAAATCAGCGGTCTTTACGGCGCAGGACAATTTAACGGTACATCAGGCTATGAGGAAGCAGCCGCGCAGGGACTTGTGGCAGGCATTAATGCAGTTTTAAAAATCAAAGGCGAGGAGCCTATGATTTTACCCCGTTCATCATCATATATAGGCACTCTTATTGATGATCTTGTAACAAAGGGCACAAATGAGCCATAC
>JAFQAM010000024.1 GCA_017416885.1 Clostridia bacterium
ATTTTTTCTGTTTCATCTAAAATTCTTTTGTATTCTATTACTCCCTCAGGCGGAAAGTCGGGAACCTCAAAAATTTGGAACACTTGCCAGATTAAGTCCGCGGCTTCCTTGTATCTTTCCTTGGGTAATTTAATTATTTCTATCATAATACCTCACTTTGTTCGGTAAGCTGTAAGCTGATGTGTAGCTTGCTAACCGCTAACCGCTTATATGTGCTTCGCACTCGATATATTTGCTTCGCAAATTCGATATATACGGGAGGGAAAACCCCTCCCCTACATTTCGATATGCTTTCGCTTTGCGAAAATGTGGGCTGGCGGCTGGCGGCTGACGGCTGGCGGCTAACCACTTATATGTGCTTCGCACTCGATATATTTGCTTCGCAAATTCGATTTAAAGCGGGATGTCGAGGACGCCATCCCCTACATTTCGATATATTTGCTTTGCAAATTCGATATAACTGCTATGCAGTTTCGATATATTTTCGCTTTGCGAAAATGTGGGCTAACTGCTGGCGGCTGGCGGCTAACTGCTAACCACTAACCACTTCAAAATGCTTGCAAAGCATTTTAATTGGACAAACATCACATCTTGGATTTTTAGCTGAGCAATACTCTCTGCCAAAAAGCACCATACGGTGACAAAAATCGCTTTGCTCATTTGGTTCTATCAGCTCGCTCATTATTTTTTCGGTTTTAAGGGGATCCTTCTGTCCCTCCTTATACATACCAAGTCTGCCGCAAATACGCATACAGTGCGTATCTGCCACAATTGCAGGCTTGCCGTATAGGTCGCCTAAAATAAGGTTTGCGATTTTTCTGCCAACGCCCTCAAATTTCAAAAGCTCCTCCATTGTATCGGGGATTATGTTGTTACATTCATATACAAGCCTTTGGCATTCGCTTTTAATGTTTTTTGCTTTCATTTTATATAAGCCGCAGGATTTTATGATGCTTTCAATTTCTGTTAAATCGCCGTCGGCTAACGCTTTGGCAGTTGGAAATTTCTTAAATAAATCCTTGCAGACAATATTTACTCTTTCATCGGTGCATTGGGCGCTTAATCTGCCCATTACAAGCAGCTTCCATCCCTCGCCCTCATAATTCAGTGAGCATAGCGCCTCGGGATATAGCTTTTTTAATTCCTCAACTATTTTTGCAATTTGTTGCTTTTTTTCTTTTTTGTTCATATTAACCTAATAAATTCAAATTAAAGTCATCACGCAAAATCTCACATAAACGGCAAAGCGGAAGTCCTACAACATTATAAAAGTCGCCCTCAATACCGCTTACAAATGCGCCTGCCATTTCCTGAATACCGTATGCTCCAGCCTTGTCGGTTGGATGAAAACGGTTTACATATGATAAAATTTCGCTGTCTTGTAAATTACGCATATTAACTTTTGTGGTTACCGCGTCACTAATTATTTTGTCTTTGCTTTTTACACAAATACCACTAACAACATAGTGGGTTGTATCGGATAATTTTTTAAGCATTCTTATCGCATCGCTATCATCCTTTGGCTTTCCCATTATTTCTCCGTCAGGGAAAATGACAATAGTATCACAGCCGATAATAATTTCTCCGTCATTATAAATCACCGCATTTGCTTTTATTTCAGCAAGATGTCTTGGCACATCAAAGGGCGACACTCCGTCCTTGATTGTTTCGTCTGCATCACTTACCCTTATTTCAAAATCAGTTGTCACCATAGATAATATTTCTTTTCGTCTTGGTGATTTTGATGCAAGGATTATATTCATATTCGCTCCTTTCAGTCGCAGGGGATGGGGTGTAGGATGTAGGATGTAGG
>JAFQAM010000234.1 GCA_017416885.1 Clostridia bacterium
ACCACAGGCGAAATTCTTGCAAGATACCGTCAACAAGCAATGCAGGATGCTGTACTTGTTCAATATGTTGCAGATCTTAGCGCATATATAGGTAGAACCGCAAGAATCCAAGTGGTTGACCAAGCGGACAGAGATTGGGGATGCGTATCACTTGATAATGTCGTAACCTACTATGCAAGCAAAGAGGATTTGCCAAACGGCATTGAAGCAAAGGATATTAAGGGCGATATTAAGTATACCATCGAAAACGGTAGCTTTGAAACAGGCAATCTTGACGGTTGGACAATGAACATAACCGAAGCAGGAGCTCATAATACATTAGGCTGGATATTAGACACAGAAATTGATACGGGTTGGTACACAAAAAACAATGAAACAAAGGACGGTAACTACTTATTCACCTTTGTTAAACCGGACGATACAAACTGTGAAAATACCAAGGGCTCACTACAAAGCTCTACATTTACATTAAAACAAGGCGCATTCGTATCATTTATGTTTGGTGGTGCAGGTGGTATTGTCAACCATGATGTGTATATTGAGTTATGCAGAGCTGACGGATCTGTAATTGCAGCCTTCTATAACGATGCTGAAGGCAAGATAAACACCAAAATGAATGCTTATTATTATCAATATACCGGTGTAGAGGTAGAATGCTTCTTTAGAGTAGTTGATAATTCAACAGGCGACTATGGATGCTTCGTGGTTGATAATTTCAAGGTGAATCTTGAAAGCGCACCTGAGGGCTATATTGCAGCAATCCAATAAATTTAAAATTAAAATTCAGCCTTCCCCACATAATTGTGGGGAGGCAAAAAGCGAGATACTACTATGGCAATTACCAAAATTAAAGCGCCTGCTTTTCATATAACAGGAAAAACAGGCTGGATAAATGATCCGAATGGACTGATATTCTATAACGGTCAATATCATGTGTTCTTTCAGCATCATCCTTACGATACAAAGTGGGGACCAATGCATTGGGGACATGTTGTAAGCGACGACTTAACTAATTGGAGTTATCTACCTAACGCGCTTACACCGGGGGATGACTGTGACAAAAACGGTTGCTTTTCAGGCAGCGCAATCGTACACGATAATAAGCTATGGCTCATATACACAGGTTTTATCGAAAACCAAGGCGGCGATAGCATAAGACAGGTACAATGCCTAGCTGAAAGCTCAGACGGAGTAACCTTCAAAAAGCACGGCATAATTATAGGCGAGGATAACCTGCCAAGCGAATATGCACCCTGTGATTTCCGTGATCCAAAGGTTTGGCTTCACGATAATACATTTTGGTGTATTATTGGCGCTAAAAAAGTAGGTGGCAGAGGCAGAATTCTATTATATAAATCAAAGGATTTATTTAATTGGGAGTTTGTCAATGATCTTCTCGGAACTGATTCTGCGGGAACAATGATAGAATGCCCGGACTATAACGAGGAGCTTGGATATCTATTATACTGCGAGCAGTTTCAACCAAGCGAAAACGGATTGCACCTTAATATACATACCTGTCGATACTGTATTGGTAGAATCGACTATACTAATGGCACCTTCAATGAAGAATCAAGAGGAATAGTAGATTACGGCTTTGATGTGTACGCCCCACAAACATTTGCAGGCAAGCATATGATTATGGGATGGCTCAATATGTGGGATAGAAATGTACCGTCTGAAAAATATGGCTTTGCAGGTATGCTAACCGCTCCAAGAAAAGTGCTTATTAAGGATGGCAGACTATACCAAGAGCCAATTGTAAGCTGCCGTGCAGCATCATATAAAGAGGAAGGAAAAGAAACACTCCAGGATAAGCTCAAAACAGGCGTAATCACCATTAAAGCAACAAATCTTGAAGCCCTTGAACTCAAATTACGCTCTAATGGAGCTAATTACACCACCTTGTCCTTGAAAAATGGAGAATGGATATTCTGCCGCGCATTATCCGGTGAAGCGATTAAAGGCGCTGAAAAGGATTCAGATTCAATAAACGGAATTCGCCGTATGCCTTATTCAGGCAATAAGGAAACAACTCTGACTATCGTTATGGACGAGTTTTCTGTGGAAATTTTTGAGGACGGCAGAGCCCTTACCTCAACTATATATCCACCAGAGAATGCCGATACATTAGAGCTTTCTGTAAAAGCAGAAAAATGGCAATACGAAAGAGCAGATATTGATTTAAAAGCATAATGTTGCGATACAATTCGACAAAATTTAAAGCTCCTTCATTAGCTGAATTTCAAATCATATCAAAGAACAGACTGTCGCGAAAGCGATGGTCTGTTTTTATAGATTTATATAAAAAATTATTTATTGACATATAATTTTAAAATGATATAATTAAAACAGAGTATGTTGCTAAACGAAAGGAAAAATAATGAAAACTATCAAGATTGGAAATATGTCAACATCAGCCATATCGCTTGGTTGTATGAGAATGAGTGGACTCGATGCCAAAGGTGTCGATGCTATAATGGATGAAGCATTACAAAATGAAATTAATTATTTTGACCATGCTGATATTTACGGTGGCGGTAATTCTGAAAAGCTCTTCGGTGAATATCTACAAAAACATAATAATGTGCGTGATAAAATATTTATACAAACGAAATGCGCAATTCACGACGGACAGTTTGATTTTTCAAAGGAGCATATAATTAAATCTGTAGAGGGAAGTTTGTCCCGTTTAGGCGTGGATTATGTTGATGCTTTGCTCCTTCACAGACCTGATACACTTATGGAGCCTGAGGAAGTGGCAGAGGCCTTTGATATTCTTCGTGAACAGGGCAAAGTGCGCGCGTTTGGCGTCAGCAATTTCTCTGCTATGCAGATGCAACTTTTTGAATATGCGGGCATTGAAATCAT